>JANOEZ010000384.1:0-12418 GCA_031413335.1 Nitrospirota bacterium | reverse complement strand
CAGACGGCAGGCCGGCGTCACCTGTTGATCGTTCAGCTCGACAACCCTGCGCGCCAGGAACCTTCCATAAAATCTCAGCGCGAGGGCATAAAAACAGGCGGCGGCCACCACCAGCCACAGCCCGTTGACCTTTTCGTGGGGATTGAGGAAACCAGCGACGAATCCGAACGCCACCGCACACAAGACCGCGACCAGCGCCCACAAAACCATCACGACCGATTTCATGCGGTCCATCCTAGCAAGGGGCAGGAAGGCTGTAAACGGGAGTTATTGGGCAAATGCCCCAGAGCGAGGAGCCGATCCACCGACAAGACTCACGGCCCCCGGCCCGACCGGAAGTGGACGCA
This sequence comes from Nitrospirota bacterium, assembly GCA_031413335.1. Classification (GTDB taxonomy): domain Bacteria; phylum Nitrospirota; class Nitrospiria; order Nitrospirales; family Nitrospiraceae; genus 2-02-FULL-62-14. Next base: position 12,071 of record JANOEZ010000384.1, on the reverse strand, counting down.
GCAAGCGGATCGTATTCAGCTCCGCCGCTTTCGTGGCAATCTCCATCGCCAGTTGCTCTGTGCTCCTGGCCCTTCCACCGACAAGCGTTCGTTCGAGCCGCTGCACCGCTGCGGCTTCAAGCGCCGCCACGGCGTCTGGCCGCAGCAACAGATTCAGCATGAGCCGGACTTCCTGATAGAGAGGTTTGCCGGCAGCTCTTTCGATCAACTGCTCTCCAAGGCCCACCATCAAACCGCCAGCCACATTCCCGCCCTCTTTCTTCGCCTTGTTCTCGCCGGTCGGTTCCTCGCCGATTTCAACCGTCGGAATCGTGAACCAGGGAGCGGGAACGAGGTCGAGTCCTCCTGGCAATTTCCCCACTGATTGCCCGCTGGTTATTTTTTGCGCCTGCTCGGCCGACTCCTTGGCCGCCTCAAGCCGGGAGGCCGCTTCGAACCCGGCCGCCACCTTCCCCGCCGTGCCGCCGACGACCCTGATCCGTCCGATCGCCCCCGCCCCGCTCGCCCAGATCTGCGAGCCGTCCGACGCGTTGATGAACGAGAGCCGAACCCGGCTTCGCTTTTCGGTCAGCAGGCCGAAGTTTTTCGTCGCAAAATCATCCAGCACCCCGAATACCAGTCCGTCCACTCCCAGCGCGTCGCGAAGCTGCGGCACCGTCGCCAGATCCAACTGGCGCCCCAGGGTGATGCCAAGCTGATCCCGTAAGATTTGATCCGTCTGCAGCACCGGCTGCACGGCATACTGCAGAGCCTGCAGGCGAACGATCAGTTCGTCGCGGACGTGCTGAGGGGCGCCCACGTCATTTGTGTTGTTGACCAACGGAAGGACCGCCACCGTCCTGATCGGATTGCCGGGATTGGGCGCCACTCGAAGATACATGGAGTCCAGCGCCGAGCAGGCCGTCGACAGCCAGCAGACCAGCCCCAGGCCTGGAGCAAGCAACGCGGATCGAATACGCATCACGCAATCCTTCTGCTCAACGAGAGACTTCGTCCGACGTCACAACCTTCCGTCCACCCAGCGCGGCGAGGCAGCCAAGTCCGATGGCGATCCACACCAGTTCGCGGACGCGGCGCAGGAGCGCGAAAGTGATCCCGGTTACTTCCGAGTAACCAAACGCCACCATGACCAGCAGATTGCCACCTTCTTGCGCGCCGAGACTGCCGGGGATAAAAAACGTCCCGCCTTTGATAAAGACCGACAAGGCGCCGATGGCAATCGCAGCCAGCGGACTGACTGACGGTCCGCCGATACAATAGAGGATCACGTAGACTTCCAGCGCTTCCGCCATCCAACCGAGAAAGAAGAATCCGATCGAGAGCAGAAACGCGCGGCGGTCGTGTGTGTAAAAGTCCAGAATCGTCCGGTCCAACTCGCGCAGTGTCTCCTCGCGCGCTTCCAGATAGGGAATGTGGATGCGGCACCAGCGCAACACGTTCAGCAGGCCCAGAAACAAGCCGATCCGCTGGACCATGACAAAGAGCGCGATGCCGAACAGCAGCACCCCCACCCCGACCAGCGCCGTCAGCAACACCGCGTTCGAGTCTCCCGACGCCGGGGCCCCGACGAGCCCGAAGGCCAGGCCGACCCCGAGCAGGATGAACAGCACCTCCGCGATGGTCATGGTGGTCTTGGCCGTGATGACGGAGGCCCGCGCCTCGATCATCGGCACGCCGTGCGGCTTGAGCAGGGCGGCCTTAAGCGGCTCGCCGCCGACGTAGGCGGTCGGCGTCGTCATATTCACCAGCTCGCCCGCGGTGCGGATCGCCAGCAGCCGCCAAAACGACACGGCGGCGGCGTGGTTCCGCAGCGTCAGCCGCCAACCGTAGGCATCCGAGAGGTAGATCAACAACGATGGCAGCAGGATGACAAGAAACGCCGCCGGCCCAATGCCGGCGATGGCCGACACAATGTTCACGGGCCCGATGTGCCAGATCAATCCGGCGAAGGTGAGCAGACCGACGAGAAGAAGGATAAGCCTAAGCACGGGCGATGGCGGACGGGCGTGTTGTCCAAGCCAGCATGATCCAGAAGATGTTCGCCCCGATCGCCGTCATCCAGAGAAACCAGCTCAGTTGTCCGATCGCGGCGAAGAACAGCAGAATCACCGAAAAATCGCGGCTGGCCATGTTTTTGAGAATGAATTCGACACGGGCGGTCTGTTGAGGGCTGCTCCAGCCCTGCCGCCTCCCGATCGCCTTGGCCCGCGTCACCAGCCATAACGACATCGCATTGGCAAAGACCGCCGCGCCGCCCAGCGCGAGCGGCAGCCAGGGCCGTGACGCCGTGCTCTGCCAGCCACCCTGCGCGACGAATGCACCCCAGCCGATGCCGGCAAAGATCGTCATGTGCACCACATTGTCCGTGATGATGTCCAGTTGCTCGCCGAGCGGCGACTCCGTGAAGGTCAGCCGCGCCACCTCGCCGTCGCAGCAATCCACGATCGCCGCCAGCTGGAACAGGAGCGCGCCGACAATACCCGCCGCATAACTTCCCTTCGTAAAGGCCACTGCGGCGAACATGCCGATGGCCGTGGCCACCATCGTAATGGCGTTCGGCGAAAATCTCAGCGCCAGAAACGCCCGGCTCAGCCACGCCGAGATCGCGCGGTTGAAATAGGTGTCCACGAACCCTTCATACTGGCCGCGCAACGATCGGAAGAGCGCCCGCTCGGCAGCCTGCGCTCCGTCGGCATCCTGCACGAGCACGCACCAGTAGGGTGACCGGGAGGAGGTTTCCACGGCCGTCATGCGGCCGGTGGCCTGTGCGCGTCCCAATAAGGCGCGAATCGGCGGACCTTCCCCTCTGATCGCTCCCGCTACGCTCATGAGACTGGGAGGCAGCACGGCGATTTCCGTGGCGCGACCGTCACACACCACCGTCAGCGCCCCCTGCTCGACGTCCGCTTCGCGCCCCAGCACCTCGATGAGCTGCCAGGCCATGACCATCTGCGCGCCGACCACCAGACAGGCGCCGCGCACCTCGTGGGTCAGCGCGTCCCACGTCCGGTGATCGTCCGGAGGAAACTCCCGGACGGGACGCCACCGCACCGACACCGTCACGCGCGGGTCGTCGCGCACCAGCTGCTTGAGATTCGCTTCCTCTGCGCCCGCCATCACCACGATATTCTGTATCCCGGCGCGTTGCAGCGTGAGCACCGTCCGGATAAACAGCGGAAGCCCCCCGACGATAGTCAAAGGGCCGACGTCATCGGCGCTCTCCACCGCCCGGCTGAACACACCGGCTGCAGCCACGACAATGGCGGTGCGGAGGCCTTGTGCGTGTGAAGTCTGACGCTCTTGAGAAAGGGTTTGGTCCATCGCCTTATACCAACATAGGACTAAGTGCTGAGGACTGAGAGGAAACCGTTTTCTGCAACCTCAGTCCTCAGTCCTCGTTGCTCAGTCCTTACAGTTGTGGAAGAATCTCGCGCTCCGCGCGGGCCACGTCTTCCTCGAAGTCAATTTCGGTCCACGGCAACCCGCCGATCCGCTCGTAGCCGACCTTCACCTCGCCAAAAAACTCCAGCAGCGCGTCCTCGTACTCCATATCCAACTGCCCGCGCTCGATATGGGCCTGCACGGAATGGATGAGCGAGCTGGTATCCGCCCCGCCGACTTTCAGAAACCCGACGCCCTCGCCGGCCATATCATAGCGCGGAGGCATCTTCTTGGTCAGCGCGATGACCCGCGCGCCCTGCGCCACGACCATGCATTCTTCGCCGGTCTGCTTGACCGATTCGTCCATCAACAGCGCGGTCGGATGGGCCGAGTCCACCAGGCGCGCGAGAATCATACGATGGAACAGCACGTCCGCATCCATGACGATCGCGTCTCCGTTCAACTCCTCCCGCGCCCGCCAGAGGGACGTGATGCTACCCCGCTGGTAGTGCTCGCTCTCGAGATACCGCACGGCCACCCCGCCCAGGCCGGAGCCGGCCGCCGCCCGGATCATCTCCTGCTTATAGCCGACGACGATGACGGCCTGCCTGATGCCCACGCCGGCCAACGCGTCGAGATACCGGGCCAGCAGCGTGCGCCCGCCGATTTGGATCAGACATTTAGGGTGGTGCTGGGTCACCGGCCAGAGCCGTTTGCCGACGCCGGCCGCCAGGATGATGGCTTTCATGCGCGAACGGCCGCCGACTCCAGGACTTTCTGGAACGCGGCGAGAAATCCTTCGATGTCCTGCATGGACAGCGCGCCCATGTTGGCGATGCGGAATACCGTGCCCTCCAGCTGGCCCTGCCCCGCATAAATGACATAGCCCTGTTCTTTCAGACGATCATGCAACGTCTGGTAGGTCAATCCGGACGGCAGATGAAAGCAGGTAATCGTGTTGGATTGATGTTCCGCCGGCAAAAACGGCTTCACGCCCAATTCCTTCATACGCTGGCGGATCCGGGTCGCCGCCTTCTTATACCGTTGAATGCGGTTCGCCACGCCTTCTTCCAATAATTCGTCGAGCGCCTCGTTGAAGGCATAGGCCACTTGTACCGCCGGCGTGAACGGCATGCTGGCGACCTGATCGTTCTCGTAATAATGGGGCAGGTGGAGGTACCAGGAGCGCTTGGGATAGCTTCGCATCCGCTCCATGAATCCCTTGCGGACAAGCACGAAGGACATCCCGGGAAATCCTTGAATGCACTTGCCCGCCGTTCCCGCCACCATATAAAGATGCGGACCCGCGATATCCAGCGGCTCGCCGGCCAGCCCGCTCACCGAGTCCACCAGGAACACGCGGTTCTGGCTGTCCACCACCTCGGCAATTTCCTTGATGGGATTGATCATGCCGGTGGTCGTCTCATGATGCACCATCGCGACCACGTGCACTTCGGGACGCTGCCGCAGCGCCAGCCGCAACTGCTCGGGGTCTGGGCGCTTCGTCCAGTCCATCTTCAATTCGGGTACCGCCAGTCGGTGGACCCCAACCATGGAGGAAATCCGCTCGCCGTACACGCCGTTGTTGAGCACCAGCATCCGCTTACCGTTTGGGATGGACGAGAGGACGGCGGCTTCCACGGCGGCCGTGCCCGAACCGGTCAGCAGCACCGCCGTGTACTCCGACTCCGAACCGGGCACGAACGCCTTCAGGAGTTTCTGCCGAATCCCCTGCAATAATTCTGCGCATTCCGACTCGCGATGGCAGAGGTCAGGCCGATTCAGCGCCTTACGCACGCGCTCAGAGACGTTGACGGGACCGGGATTGAGGAGAATCATGGTGCCTATTCTATCGCCTTTTTGAACCGCTGCGTCATGTCGGCCGGCTCGATCATCACGCGGCCGGCGTCTTCGGCCTGTTCGGTGACCTTGACCAGCAACATGCTCGGGCCATCTTTTTTGAGCATATCTTTGAATTCATAGATCACGTCTTCGCGTTCGATCACGCGCTCGACATGCGCATACCCGGCCGCTTTCGCCACCTGCTCCAGCCGCACGACGTTCGAAATGGTCGGCTGGTTTCCAGTGGTGCCGTACACTTCATTGTCCAGCACCACGTGCACGAAGTTTTTCGGCTTCAGCGCGGCGACCGTCGCCAGCGTCCCCATGCCCATCAACACGTTGCCGTCTCCATCGAGCACGATGACTTTCTTATTCGGTTTGTTCAGCGCCACGCCCAGCCCGATCGCCGCCGCCACGCCCATGGACCCGATCATATAAAAATGCGTGGCCCGGTCCGCGATTTTGTGGGCCTCGCGCGACGGAAAGCCGTTACAGATGATCACCGGCTGGTCGGTCAGCAACTCCAGCAACGCGCCAATCACGCGCGCGCGGCTCTGCATGGTTCCCTCTTCAGGTCTCACTCTCTCCCTCGTCTTTCGTAATCCGTAATCCGTGAACCGTAATCCGTGAACTGTATCCGTAACCCGTAATCCGTAACGGATAACGGATCACGTTTCACGGGTCACGGTCTCTACGGATGCAATGATTTCACTATCCCCTTCTTCAAGAGCAACGCGACCGGCACACGGTCCTTCATAAAGGTCTGCGCCGTCCACCGAAGATCGTCCACCAGGGTCTGCTCCGAAAGGGTGCGATGCGGAATTTTCACCGAATCGAGCACCTGCGTCATGTGTTCGCCCATGACCAGATGCTCCGGCGCATCCTTTCCCTGGAATCCGCGCCACGAGATCAGGAGCAGGCACGGCTGCCTGTAGATGACGTTGAGTGAAATGATCGCGTTGAGCGAAGTGCCCACCCCCGAATTCTGCATGAGGACTGCCGGCATCTTGCCGGCCATATAGGCGCCGGCCGCCATGGCCACAGCTTCATCCTCCCGCACGGCGGGCGTGTAGAGGCGCCGATCCATGAGGGTTTCGATGATCCCGCCCAGAATGGAATCCGGCACGCCGGTAAAAAAGTCGAACCCGACGTCCTGCAACGCCTGAACGAATACGTCGCTCTCGATCATTCGCAGCTCCGAAAATAACAAAGCCGGCCATAGGCGAGCCGGCCGGTGAAGCGGTCGCATTATAGCCAAGCGATGGGGGATTCACAAGGTTGCCCGCGCGCGGCAATCATGCTACCGTGCGCGCGTTGAGCCCACAGTATTCATAACAGTTCGTGACGAAACAGCCGAGGCGCCAGGCGAGACGGGCACGTGGAGTCGCGAGGGAGGGAGGCATCCTTGAAACAGGATGTTGACCGACCGAGCGGCGAGCCTGCCCGCTGGGCCGCTGAAACCCGCGGCCCAGCTTGTCGTAGCGGCGTGTCGGCGGTTGCAGTAGAACTGTTCATGAATACTGTGGGTTAGGAGGACGTCCCATGCCAGGCTGCCGTCTCCTGCACGCACCAATCGCCGCCTTCACGCTGGCCGCCGGTCTGATCTGCTCCATCACCCTTGCGCCGACGCCTTCCGCCCATGCCGTGAGCATGACGAACGACCCCAAGGGGTTCAACGACATCCCATGGGAAACGGCGTTGGACGGCCGGCCGGAGCTCACGCTGGCCAATTCCGCTCCGCACATCAAAGAATACGACCTCAAAAGCGGCCCGCTTCCGATGGGCGAGGCCAGGGTCGACATGATGCGGCTCTCGACGTTCGACGGGAAATTCGCCCGCGTCACCATCCGTTACCGCGGCAAGAACGTGCACGACCAGGTGCTGGCCTATTTGCAGGCGCAATACGGGTCGCTCGATCGCACGCCGGGCCAGACGATGCGAGGGACGAACCAGCAATACAATTGGCGCGGCACGGACACCGAAATCAATATGACCTACGAAGGCCGAGGTGAGCGCGGCTTTCTGTTTATCGAAAGCGCCGTGCTCGCGCCGCGCTTCAGCGATCTGCTGGCCGAACACGGGTACTGATGACACCGCGTCACGAAACCGCCCCCAACCGCGCCACGGCCGGCATCGCCATCCTGATGCTGCTCTGCTGCGCCGAGCTCCTGATTGTGCCGGCCGCCTCGGCCGTCAACATGGTGAACGATCCCAAGGGCTTTCAGAACATCCCCTGGGGAACGACCTTGGCCAACCTGCCGAATGTGTCCCTGATCGAATCCGCCGCCCGCATCAAACAGTTCGACTTGAAACAGAGCCCGCCCCGATTGGGTGAGATCACCGTCGAGTCTTTGCGGCTCGTGTCGATTGACGCCAAGTTCGCCCGTGTCGTCGTCCGCTATCAGGGCATGGCCACGCACCAGTCGGTGCTGAAATACCTGCAAGCGCAGTTCGGCCCGCTCGATCTGACTCCTGGACAAATCGCGCGCGGGGTCCTCCAGCAGTTCACCTGGTCCGGCCCGGAGTCCGACGTCAATCTGACCTACGACGTCCACAGGGACCGCGGGTTCATTTTCATTGAAAGCCGCGCGCTCATGCAGAAGTTCGAGGAGGGCATGGCGCCCGACTCCGATCTCGCCGGCGCGACTTACTAGCCCGAATTATTCATGATGGCTCGTCTCTTGCGCGTCGCGCGCCCAAGTTTCTATCTTTTCGTTGACAAAAGTCGCCCCCTCCTCGCATCATGCGCCCATGCATCAGGCCACCAAACTCAGAGCTCTATTTAAGCGTCCCGGCGCCATCAAGATCGTCGGCGCCCATGACGCGCTCAGCGCCAAGCTGATCGAGCGCGCCGGATTCGACGGCGTGTGGGCCAGCGGCTTTGCCATTTCCGCCTCGCTCAAGTGCATCCCCGACGCGAGTTTTATCGACTCCAGCGAGCAATTGGGAGTGGAACGCCGGATGGCCGAGGCCATCGACATTCCCATCGTCGCCGACTGCGACACCGGCTACGGCAACGCGCTCAACGTCATGCGCACGGTCAACGACCGGGAGCGCGCCGGCGTGGCCGCCATTTGCATTGAAGATAACGTCTACCCCAAGCGCTGCAGCTTCTACGCCGGCGTGAAGCGCGAATTAATTTCGATCGACGAGCACTGCGGCAAGATCAAGGCCGCCAAGGCTTCGCAGACCGTGCCGGATTTCATGATTATTGCCAGGACCGAAGCCCTGATTGCAGGCTGGGGCAAGGAAGAAGCGCTCAAGCGCGCGGAGGCCTATGCGGCAGCCGGTGCCGATGCGGTGCTGATCCATTCCAAATCGAAAACCTTCGACGAACTGAAATCAGTGTGCAAGGCCTTTTCGGGCCGCGTGCCGCTGGTCGTGGTCCCGACGATTTTCGACCAGACCACCGCCGCGGAAATGGAAGAGGCCGGCGTCAAAATGATCATCTACGCGAACCAGCCGGTGAGGGCGGCAATCAGAAGCATCCGCGAGGCGCTGGAGATCATCAAGAAAGACACACGTCCCGGCGCGGCGAACGATCGCATCGTCACGCTGCCGGAAGTCTATGAGATCGTCGGCGTGCCGCAGATGGAGCAGGATGAAAAGCAGTTCCTGTCGGTCGGCGGCGAGAAGATCACGGCCATCATCACCGCGGCGGGCTTCGAAAAACAGCTCCTCCCCCTGATCGAAGACAAGCCCAAGTGCCTCCTGGACATCAAGGGCAAAACCATCCTGGATCGGCAGGTGGCGGCCATCAACGACTGCAACATCAAAGACATCGCCCTCGTGCGCGGCTATAAGAAGGAAGCGATCACGCTTCCCAACATCAAGTATTACGACAACGACCGCTACGAGGAGACCGGCGACCTCTTTTCGTTCTTCTGCGCCGAGAACGAAATGACGGGCCGCACGCTCCTCCTCTATGGCGACATCGTGTTCGAGACGGCGATCCTCGAAAAGCTGCTCAAGAGCCCGGCGGACATCACGCTGGTCGTGGACCTGGCCTGGCACGATGAGCACAAGCGCGGCGGAGCCCAATCACATCTCAAGCCCGACCTCGTGAGCCTCAAGCACCGGCCGAGTGCGAATGCCGCCGGCCGCTACGTCACGCCCGAGGAGCACAATCAGATCGTGAAGATCGGCCAGCATGTGGCAGAGGACACGGCGCACGGCGAATTCATCGGCCTCGCCATGCTCTCCGAAAAGGGCACCGAGGCGCTCAAGCGCGCCTACCATGACGCGAGCAAGAAGTTCGCCTCCAAGGGCTTCCACGAATCCGGCTCCTTCAAGAAAGCCTCCCTCACCGACCTGATCCAGGAATTGATCGACCAGGGCCAGGACGTCTCCTGCGTGTCCATCTACAAAGGATGGATGGAAGTGGACTCGTTCGAGGAGTATCAACAGGCCTGGGCCAAGCTCCGCCAGTAGCTCATTTGACCTCGCGGTCACTCACCACATCCTTTTTAGTAGCGACCCCCAAGCCTGGGTTAATCTCCCAGTAACGTTCCTCCGCTCCCACACACCTTTCAGGAAAATCAGCACAAACTTGCTTCTGCATATTTCCCAGTGTTATCTTTCTGGTGAGTAACTACTCACTCACCAAACAGATATGGCAACGAAGCGACACAAGAATTCGAAGAAGGCATCGGGGCAGGAGCGGCAGGCCGGCATCATTGCCACCGCCGCAGCGCTGTTCGCCGCCCGCGGGTTCACCGGCACGACGACGAAGGAAATTGCCAAGGCGGCCTGCTGCAGCGAAGCCCTGGTCTTCAAACACTTCCCGACCAAGCGCGCCCTCTACGCGGCCATTTTGGCCGAGAAAGTTCCTCTCACGGAGCTGCTGACGGTGGTGGAGGACGCGGCAAAAAAACGGGACGATCGCCTTGTCTTCACGATGCTCGCCAGCCACCGCATCCGGCGCGGGGCCGATCCCACCCTGCTGCGCCTGCTGCTGTTCAGCGCACTGGAAGGGCACGAGCTGTCGAATATGTTTTTCAAAAACCAGCACCGCGTTTTTTACGACTACCTCGCCGGCTACATCGAACAGCGGATTCGGGAAGGCGCCTTTCGCCGGGTGGATCCCCTGCTCGCCGCCCGCTCCTTTATGGGCATGCTGGCGCATCACCGGCTCCTGCACGAAATCTTCCGTGTGCCGGCGCACCGTTCACCCGAGGATTGCGTCGAAAGCTATGTATCGCTGTTCCTCGACGGCATCCAGGCCGGCACGCCAACTGCCAGGAAGGCCCGCGCATGAACCGGCTGAGGCTGCATCCCGTTGCCACGGTGGTCGCCATCCTCTTGCTCGCGCTGGCCGGGCTGGTCACCTTCAAGCTGACGAGCAGCGGCGCCAAGAGCGACCAGCGCAAGAGCCGCCTGATCACGGTGGGCACCGTCGTGCCGGTCCGCCAGGATCTGGATGTCCGGCTCGAATATACCGCCGACATTTCTCCGAATCAGACGGTGAACCTCTTCTCGCGGGTGGACGGTTATATCGCGAAGATGCATGTGGACAGGGGCGACCGCGTGAAACCCAACCAGTTGCTCGTGGAAATCGACCACACCGACTATGTCCACGCGGTGAACCGCGCGAAAGCCAATCTCGCGGCCGCGAAAGCCGAGGTCTTCCGCCAGGACGCCAATATCCGCAACGCCAGGCTGACGCTGGACCGGATGAACACCCTCATCAAGGATCAATTCGTCTCGCAGCAGGATTTGGACACGGCGCAGGTCAATTACGACGTGGCGTCCGCGCAGATCGAAACGTACCGCGCGCAGGTGCAGCAGATGGAGGTGGCCCTGCAACAGGCCGACACGAATCTGACCTATTCCTACATCCGCGCGCCGTTCGCCGGCTACGTCGCCGAGCGGAACCTGGATCCCGGCGCCTACGTCACCAGCTCCACCGCCAGCACCTCGACGATGTCACGCGGCATCCTGAGCCTGCACGACATCGAAACGGTGCGGATCCTGGTGGAAGTGGTCGAGAAGGACATTCCGCTGGTGAAGATCGGCCAGCCGGCGGAGGTCCGCGCCGAGGCCTACCCGGACCGTCGCTTCACCGGCCAGGTCACACGGACCGTGCAGGCCCTGAACAAAAATACGCGCGCGATGACCGTGGAGGTGGATCTGCCGAACAAGGACCAGGTGTTGAAAGGCGGCATGTTCGCCCGCGTAGCGATCATGGTCGGCGTACATCCGAAGGCGATCCAGATTCCCATCGATGCCGTGACGCGGCTGGAAGAAAACCAGTACGTGTACGTGGTGCGGGACGGCAAGGCCCACCAGATGCCGGTCGAATTGGGCGGGCGCGCCGACAACCGGATTGAAATTACCAAGGGGCTGACTGGAACCGAACAGGTGATCCTCTCCGGCAAGGATCTCGTCAGCGAGGGCACCGTCGTCGAAGCGCACCCTCTTTAGGACGTGATCCGTGATTCGTTATCCGTTAACCGTGAAATACTCCAAGACGTGGAATTCCAAATGATTTGCTCCCCACGGTTCACGGTTCACGGTTCACGCTTCACGGCTACTCTATGTGGTTAACACTTCTCGCTCTTCGAAACAGGATCGGCATCCTGATGCTGTCCCTGGCCATGGTCGTGCTGGGCGCGACGTCGCTCGATCGCCTGCCGGTGGACCTGTTCCCCAATATCTCCGTGCCGGTCGTCTTCGTCGGCGTCATCTATAAAGGCGCCCCGCCGGTCGATATCGAAAACCGGTTTGCGGATGATCAACGCCGCCGTGGATTGATAGGTATTGCCCATCAGCAGCGTGACCACGGCGAGCAATGCGCCCGCCGCGACGGCAATTCCGCAAATCATGCGCTTCTTCCGCAGCAGGATGCG
>JANOEZ010000383.1:0-2223 GCA_031413335.1 Nitrospirota bacterium | reverse complement strand
GGCGATCGTGCTGATGGTCATGGTCAACCTGCGCGGCATTCGCGAATCGGGCATGGTCTTCGCCATCCCCACCCATCTGGCCATCGTGGTCCTGATGGGCATGGTGGGCGTGGGCATCGCGCAAATCCTGCTTGGGCACACCCAGCCGGTGGCTCCCCAGGCCGGTCCAGACGGGGCACCCATCGTCGAAAGCCTCTCGCTCTTCCTTGTGCTGCGGGCCTTTGCCGGCGGCTGCACAGCCGTTACCGGAATGGAAGTCATCTCAAACGGCGTCAAGGCGTTCCGCAAACCGGAACCCCATAACGCCTCGGTCACCATGCTCGTCATGGCACTGGTTCTGGCGGCCCTCTTCATGGGGATCAGCGCGCTGGTCTACTACTACGGCATCATTCCCAAGGCGGACGAGACGGTCATCTCCCAACTGGCGCGCACCATTTTTGGCGGAGGCCCCCTCTACTACGTGGCACAGGTCTCCACCATGATCCTGCTGATCCTGGCGGCCAACAGCGCCTTCACGGGCTTCCCGCACCTCGCGTCCATTTTGGCCAAGGACAGCTACATGCCGCATCAAATGGCGTCCTTCGGCGACCGGCTGGTCTTCTCCAACGGCATTACCATCCTCGGCGTCCTGGCCGTGCTGTTGCTGATTCTCTTTCAAGGCGACACCCACGCGCTGATTCCGCTCTATGCCGTGGGCGTGTTCGTCTCCTTCACTCTGTCGCAGGCCGGCATGGTCAAACGCTGGATGACCAAGAAGGGCCCGCACTGGAGAAAAAAACTGATCGTCAACGGCGTCGGCGCCGTCACGACCGGCGTGGCCACGCTGATCATCGGCGGCACCAAGTTCATGCACGGCGCCTGGATCGTCGTGGCCCTCACCCCGCCGATCATCCTGTGTTTCCGGGCCATCCGCGCCCATTATATTGCCGTGGACGAACAGATCACGCTTGAGCGGGATAGCCGCCCGCCGATGCCGCGCAAGAATACCGTCATCATTCCGATCAGCGGCGTCAACCGGGCCGTCATCCGCGCTGTGGACTATGCGCGGAGCCGCGGGGCGGACATCCGCGCCGTGCTGGTGGACGTGGACAAGGAACAGACGGCCAAGAGTGAAATCCAATGGGCTCAGTGGGGCTGCGGCGTGCAACTGGTCGTCCTGCCGTCCCCCTATCGCTCCGTGATGGTCACCCTGATGGACTACATCGAAGACACGCTGGAGAATGATCCGCACAGCTGGGTGACGGTGGTCATTCCGGAAATCCTCCCCGCCAAGTGGTGGCAGAATATTCTCCACAACCAGCGCGCGCTCATGCTGAAAGGCGCGCTGCTGTTCAAGGATCGGGTGATCCTCACGGACGTGCCGTTCCACCTCGAGCGTTAAACGTGAAACGTAAAACGTTACACGTAAAAAGTGCCCGCCCCGCTGGGCTTCTTTGCCTTTTGGCTACTACCTTTTGCCTCGTGCTGGCAGCGCAGCCGGCCCTGGCGTTCAAAATTCTGGAGCCGGCTGAACACGCCGCGCTGAAAGCCGGGCAGCCGGTCACCGTCAAAGCGGACGTGGGACGGGAAGCGGGCATCGTCAGCGTGAAATATTTCTGGTACCACGAGATGGACGAGACGCTCGTCGAGCAAGACGAGGCCAAGGGCGGGTCGGACAAAGGGGGCATGCACTTGGTCGAAAAGTACTGGCAGAAAGACTTCGTCTACGGCAGCAATGTCGTCGCGGTCGCCGCGCTCGTCGCCACGGTGGACAGCAAGCCGCCCTATGGCGGCCCGCTCATGGTCCCGAAAGCAGCCATCGGCACGGTACGTTTGCTGGCCGTCGCGGAAATCTCGCGCGGCCGGCTCGGCAGCCGCACGGTCTTCGACGAGATTCTCTTACAAGTCGATCCAGGCGCCGAACTGACGAGCATCGACTTTGAAACCGACAAGCCGCTGCGCCTGGGGCGCGCCGGCCAGGCCGCCACCTACGGGCAGATCGATTCGCTCGGCAAGACCTTCGAGCTGCCGGTGGTCGGCTCCTTCGCCGACGGCATCGAACGGCCCATCAGCGCCCCCTCGACCGGATCGCAGTACGCCTCGTCCAACGACAAGACGATCAAAGTCCTCGCCGAGGGTCTTCTTCAGATCGCTGGCAACGGCTTGACCGTCCTCACCGTCAACAACCGGGGCAAGCAAGCCTCGCTGGATGTCTCCGTTGAAGTCAACACCGAACCCAACGAG
>JANOEZ010000382.1:0-4575 GCA_031413335.1 Nitrospirota bacterium | reverse complement strand
GGGCGAATACCCGTGCCGGCGTCGAGGATGATCAACTCGCCGTCGGCCCGCACCTCCACACAGGTGGTGTTGCCACCGAAAATAGCGGTCGCCGGCCCGGGCGTCGGAACCGACCCGCGAACGCCCCAAAATTTTACTTTGACTTCGCGGTCCGCAGGGCGGAATTCGGGTGCCTCGCGGGCCAGCTCGACGCGCAGGTCGGGATGATCGACTACATCCAGCTGAAGTTCGACGAGGCGCTCCCTCGGCTCGACAGCGGGAAGTGGCGCAACGCGATGGCGTTGGCGCTGATCGGGTGCATCCACTGGCGAAAGGGCGACAAGGCCGCCGCCTTCGCGAAGCTCGACGAGGCCGTGGAGGCGTCGCCGAAGGAGGCGTCGCTCTACGCGGTCCGGGCCACCCTGCTCAACGAGGCCGGCCGCGGGTCGCCACCCACTCTCCCCACGCATAGTGTAATTTTCCGTCCGCCCCGATCACGATCTCGGTGTCGGGCTGAAACGTATGGGTGTTGCCGGACGGATCGGAGAGGTTGATCCATTCGTAGCACAGTCGTACTGGCTGTGGCACTCCCGAAACCTTGTGCCAGTTGTACCGGAGACATTCGTCCCGGTTCGGGACGAAGCGATCGGGGGTGCGAAATATCCCGTCCAGATTGATCCCGCTCGCCCAGATGCCGAGGAGGATGACGCCGTTGCACACGAGGATCAGGGTCAGCGTGACCAGCACGGAAAAGCGGCGCACGTGTTGCTGGCGAAGGGCCTGGACCGCGTCGGATGCCGTGTCCTGCTCGTCGGGTGTCTCCGTCATGTCTGTTCACAGGTCAGCTTCCCTGCACGACAATCTGCGAAAAGTCGGCGAAGGCCAGAAACAACTGGTCGATCTCATAGAGCAGCGAGAGACGATTCGTGCGCAGGGTGTGATCCTGCACGTTGACCATGACGCCATCGAAGAACGCATCGACGGATGTTTTCATGCCGACCAGCGCGTCCAGCACCGCCCGGTAATCGCCTTTCGCCAGTTGCGTCAGCGACCCATTGCGGCTCTCGACGAGTGCCTTGTAGAGCTCATGCTCAGCCGGATGCTTGAACAGGGCCACGTCGATCTTGCGGCGTTCCCACTGCTCCTTCTCGATCAGGCGATGCGCACGTTTAAATCCAATGATGAGCGGGTCAAATTCAGGCCGGGCCGTGATCTGCTGCAAGGCCTGCATGCGGGCCAGGAGGTCGAGCGGATCGAACGTGTTTCGCTGGGCTGACTTGAGCACGGCCTCGATGACGTCCTCCCTGAAGCGATGCGCGGTTTTGACATAGAAGCGCAGGCGGTCGGCAATGAAGGCGAGCGAGGACGCGTCGCTCGTAGATTTGAACCCGTCCTGCTGGACCAGCCGTTTGGCATGGGTGTCCAGCTCCAGGAGATTCACGTGCAGTTGCCCCTCGATCAGGATGCGGATGATGGCGGTCGCGTGGCGGCGCAGGGCGAACGGATCTTCCGAACCACTCGGGACGAGGCCGACGTGGAAGAACGCGACGATGGTATCGAGCCGGTCCGCCAGCGACAGGATTTTCCCGAGCAGAGACGGCGGAATCCCACCCTCCATGCCGGATGGAAGGTACTGCTCTTGAATGGCATGGCACACGTCTTCGGGCTCCCCATCGTGCCGGGCATATTCCCCGCCTAGGATGCCCTGCAGGCTCGGAAATTCTCCGACCACGCCGGTCAACAGATCCGCCTTGCCGAGCAGCGCGGCACGTTCGGCGGCAGGGCTGAGGTCCGGCCGGTTCAAGGCGTCCGTCAGCTTGACGGCCAATTGACGGACCCGGGCCGTCTTCTGCTTAAGCGTGCCGAGCCGCTGGTGCAGCGTCATCTGCGAGAGCCGGTCGGCGCGATCCGCGAGCGTGATTGTGCGGTCGTCGTCAAAATAAAATTTCGCATCGGCCAGGCGGGCCGCCAGGACGCGCTCGTTGCCCTTCTGGATCAGTTGCATGCTGGGCGCCTTGATGTTGGCGACCGACAAAAATTGCGGGAGCAGTCCACCGCTCTTATTGACCAGTGGAAAAAATCCCTGGTGCTCCTTCATGGCCGTCATGGGGATTTCTTTCGGCAGTGAGAGATACTGGGCGTTGAACGAGCCGAGAATCGCCTGGGGATATTCCACGGTAAAGACCGCCTGTTCGAGGAGCGCTTCATCCCGCTGGAGGTGGCCCCGCGCGGATGCGGCCAGGCGGTTCAGTTGTGCCAGGATCATGGTGCGGCGCTTGTCCTGATCTGGAATGACGCCGCTTCGCTCGAGCGCCGCGAGGCAGGACTTCCAATCCTTGACGACGAGACCCTGCGGGACTCCTGATCCGAGAAAACGATGTCCCCACGTGCGATTGCCGGCCTTGACCCCTCCCCATTGAATCGGCACGACCTTGCCGCCGTACAGCGCCGTCAGCCATCGGACTGGACGGGCAAACCGCAGTCCCGAATCGTTCCATTTCATGGATTTGGGAAACGACAGGCCGCCGATCAGTTCTGCGAGCAGATCGGGAAGGAACGTCGCGGTCTGCCGTCCCGGCTCGCGCTTGACGGCAAAGATGTACTCGCCTTTCGGCGTGGTGCGCGTTTCCAGATCGGTCACGGCCACCCCGTGTGACGCAGCGAATCCGAGGGCGGCTCTTGTCGGCTGCCCGGCCTGGTCGAATGCGACGGCCTTGGACGGGCCCATCGCTTCTTTTTCAGCCGCAGCCTGGCGGGTGGCCAGGTGCTGGACGACGAGGACCAGCCGTCGTGGGGTCCCGACGGTGTTGACCGTCCCGTGAGCCAGCCGCTGTTCTTTGAACAATCGTTCGGCTGATTCGGCCAGGGATCGAAGGGCCGGCGCGACGAATTGATACGGCAGTTCCTCGACGCCGATCTCAAGGAGACATTCGGCTCCTGCCGCCGCGGCCGGTTTCGGAATGCTGATGCGTGGGGATTTTTTCGCGCGAGCCATCCGTGCGACCTACCGCGCGTTCGCCGCCGGCGCGCGCCGCTTGAGCAAGGGGTGTCCCAGGGTCTCGCGCTCGCGAAGATAGTGCTCCGCGCAGAGGCGCGCCAGCCCCCGCACGCGTGCGATGTACCCGGTCCGTTCCGCGACGCTGATGGCGCCCCGCGCGTCGAGGAGATTGAACAGGTTGGATGTCTTGATGCAGTAATCGTAGGCCGGCAGCGTGAGGCCCCGTGCGATCAAGCGCTTCGCTTCGGATTCAAACGCCTGGAACGTCGCCATCAGCATCGGCACGTCGGCTTCTTCGAAGTTGTATTTCGAAAACTGCACTTCGGTCTGGTGATGGATGTCGCCATACGAGACGGTGTCGTTCCATGCCAGATCGAAGACGGAATCCACCTGCTGGAGATACATGGCGATCCGCTCGGTGCCGTAGGTGAGTTCAACGGTGATCGGGTTCAACTCGATGCCGCCGATTTCCTGGAAGTATGTAAACTGCGTGATCTCCATGCCGTCCAGGCGGACTTCCCATCCCAACCCCCAGGCGCCGAGCGTCGGGGATTCCCAGTCATCCTGGATAAATCGGATGTCATGCTGTGTGGGATTGATGCCGAGACATTTCAGACTGTCGAGATAGAGCGACTGAATATTATCCGGCGCGGGCTTCAGCGCAACCTGGTACTGGTAATAATGCTGGAGCCGGTTCGGATTTTCTCCGTAGCGACCGTCGGTGGGACGGCGGCAGGGCTGCGGGTAGGCGGCTTTCCAGGGTTCCGGCCCCAAGGCGCGCAGGAACGTGGCCGGGTGGAAGGTTCCCGCCCCCATTTCAAGATCGTAGGGCTGGTGGATGGCGCAGCCTTGATCGGCCCAAAATCGGTGGAGGGTCAGAATCAATTCTTGGAGGGTCACGATGTCCTTTTTGACGTTCGGCAGGACGCTGGCGCTCACGTAAAACCGCGCCAAGCTAACAAGAATTACGCGCACTGTCAAGGCGAGGCGGAGTGAGTTTGGCCGCTTTTTGAGACGCTGGAACCGGCTCGAGGCGTCGAAGATTCCCGCCGCAACGGAGTGCTCTCGGCTCGCGGAAAGGCTTGACGGCCAGCCGGCGATCCGTTATTGTCCAAATAGTTTACAGACTCTCTTGACAATCACTCATGCGATTCTCGAAGAAAAGCGAATACGCCCTGCGCGCGCTGATCGAGCTGACCGGACAATACAACCGGAAACTGCTCCAGCGTCACGAGATCGGCCGCAAGCAAAATATTCCCATCGAGTTTCTGGAGCAAATCCTGCTGACATTGAAGAACGCCGGTTTGCTGGCCGCTCAGCGCGGCGTGGGCGGCGGCTATCGCCTGCTGAAGTCGCCTGACACAGTCACACTCGGGCAGGTCATTCGGATTCTGGATGGGCCGCTTGCGCCGATCGGTTGCGTGAGCAAGACCGCCTACCAGAAATGCAAGGACTGCCCGCATGCGGATACTAAAAACTGTCCGGTTCAGCATGTGATGCTGGACGTTCGGAACGCCATCGCCGACATTCTCGATAACTATACGCTCAGCGATTTCGCCGCCGGGCCAAAGAAACGGTCGTTGTCATGATGGATATGC
>JANOEZ010000381.1:0-1648 GCA_031413335.1 Nitrospirota bacterium | reverse complement strand
TGGCGAACAGGGCCGAGAGAACGCAAAGTGGATGCGGTCGGAACATGGCGGCGGCCCAACGTATCCGGACGGTATGGGTTCCGGCGCGCCTGTGTTGGCGATGGCAGCGGCGCGGTGCGCGCCTACGATGACGGGATGATCGCCACCGCGTCCCTCGCGTTGTGCTTCGTTGCGTCCTCCGATCCCCAAGATCCACCGTTCGACTTCGCCGCCGGCCCGGTGATGGCGCAGCTGCGCACGTTGCGCATGGAGACGCTGTCGCTGCCGATGAAGCCGGGCCGGAAACTGGCGATGGTCGCGCTTAAGGACATCGGTGAGTTCGGTGCGGCTGCCTTTGTCAGACCGAAGGACTTTCTCGGCCAGGCGATTGATCTGGCCGGGGATGATCTCACGATGGCGGAGGTCGCCACGCAGCTCTCAAAAACGATGGGCCGCCCGATCCGGTTTCAAGAATTCCCGCTGGAGCAAGCGGAAGCGGCGATGGGGCACGACCTCGCCGTGATGTTCAAATGGTTCGACGACGTCGGCTATGCGATCGACATGCCCGGGCTGAAGCGGCAGTTCGGTCTCCCGCTCACGACCTTTGCGGAGTGGGTCAGGACTGTCGACTGGGCAAAAGGGAGTTAAGGTTTGGCGAGCCAGGGGAAACGGCTTTCGACGAACGTGGAGGGCAACTTCTACGTGGACTCCACCTGCATCAACTGCGACACCTGCCGGCAGTTGGCGCCGATGAGTTTCGAAGAAGTTGGCGACTACTCGGCTGTCGTGAATCAACCAGAGGGCGGGCAGCACGTACATCAAGCAAGCCTACCAGGCCCTCCTTGCCTGCCCGGTCGGGTCGATCGGCACCGAACACAGCGACAAGCAGAAGCTGCAGGAAGCCATGGCCGGCTTTCCCATGCATCTGGAAGGCGGCGTCTCCTATTGCGGCTTCAACTCAGAAAAATCGTTCGGTGCGAACAGTTTCTTCATCGAGCATCCGGACGGCAACTGGCTGGTGGATTCGCCGCGCTACATCACACACCTCGTCGAGTTTTTTGAGCGGAAGGGCGGTATCCGGTACATCTTTCTCTCGCACGAGGACGACGTGGCCGACTGCGACCGCTATGCGAAGCAGTTCGGCGCCACGCGCATCATCCATCAGGCTGATGCCGACGCCGTGCCCGGCGTGGAGCGGATCATTGAAGGCGAAGAACCGGTCCCGCTGGCCCCGCAGTTTCACGCCATCCCCGTGCCGGGCCACACCCCGGGCAGCATGGCGTTACTCTATAACGACCGATTCCTGTTCACCGGCGATCACCTTTGGTGGAACCCCGATACAAAGACGCTCGGCGCGCCGCAGAACCTGGTCTGGAGAGAGCGGGCGTTGGTCGCGTCCATTGAGAAGCTTCTCGCCTATCGTTTTGAATGGGTTCTGGCCGGACACGGGGACCGCGTGA
This sequence comes from Nitrospirota bacterium, assembly GCA_031413335.1. Taxonomy (GTDB): domain Bacteria; phylum Nitrospirota; class Nitrospiria; order Nitrospirales; family Nitrospiraceae; genus 2-02-FULL-62-14. Next base: position 209 of record JANOEZ010000381.1, on the reverse strand, counting down.
AGTTACCGCCCGATCAGATGAAAGCCCAACTCCACAGCTTGGTCGAGCGTCGGCAGAAGCCACGCCATGTCATCCCATCGGCCCGATCCTCTTCCTGCGCAACCCTGGCAAAGCCTTGATTCGTGAGTTATCATGGGTATCTAGTTGATACGATCTTTCACACACAGGGGGGCGACCGGTTTCGACGGGGATCAAGAGGTCATCAGTGC
>JANOEZ010000380.1:0-5465 GCA_031413335.1 Nitrospirota bacterium | reverse complement strand
TCAGGCTCGTCTGTTCACGGGTGTGCTGATTCCGGATGCATCAACGGTGCTCGGCTGCTTTCCGGGATGCGCGAGGGGGAACTAGGTGGACTCGCCCTCGGAGAGAAGCTCTTCGATTTGGGCTTCGTTGCAGGTCAGGGTGTCGCCGGGGCGTTGCGGTGGGCGTGGGGCGGTCTGCTTGCGCACGGCGTCGGACGGCAAGTCCGCATGTCTCGCAGCCGGCTTAATCTGGTTCTTTTTCATCGCCCTTCCACCCCTTGACGCTACGCGCAGCTAGCCCCAGATGCGGTGCGTCTCGCTCACGTGCTCCACCCCATCCGTCTTCTCGATCTGCCACAGGGCCTCCTGCGGAATCTCCACCACTTTCAGGGCGGCAGCATGGCCGTTCGCGCTCGGACCCAACGTTTCGACCACCTGCACGAGATGCCGATCGTCCCGTGGAATCCGTGCGCCGAACTGATTCAGGCTCGGCTCGTCCGGCCTCGACCCTGCGGGCCAGTGGGCGCCGAGATCCTCTTCTTGAAGCGCGTCGCGCTGCCCCAGTTCGCGCAACTGTTGAAACGCCGAATGACTGAGACAAAACTTTCCGTAGCTCGTATTGATCACAATCTTCCGCGTAGATATTGTCGTCATCGTCGCCTCCCCTGTGACCTCGTCATGTCGCAATCACAAACCGGTCGGCGGTAAACGTGCCATGCAGCCGCTCCGTGATCTGGCGGCGGTAGCCCTCTTGTTGCCTGAGGATGAGGACCAACCCGGCCTTATCCGTCAGCAGCAGCAGCTCTTCCTCGGCCGCCAGGTGCATGGTAGGCTCTCCCGGCACATCGACACGATACTGCGTCTTTCCGTCAGGGTTCCGGCCGGGTCCGACGACGATTTCCGTCAGGCCGTCCACCACGCCGTCCTTCTTCTCCACCCGATGCCGGACCTTGGTTCCATTTGGAATTCTGATCCACGGGGGTCCCGCCGCCGGCTTTCCTGTTTTTTCATCGCTCATGATCGTCAGGCCTCCGTGTTCAGCGACCTGGCGCATCCTGCGTGGGTGGACGGGACTGCTGGTCCCGCTTGCAGCTCTGCTCGGCGAGCATGCGCTGGCCGGCGGTGGCCTTCTTGGGAATTCTGGCCAGGCAGCCCTCCTGCGTGTCTTCGACTGCGCCAGCCGCCACGGTGCTGCGTCCGTCCGACTTGGTCGGCGGAGCGGACGCTTTCGGCGATTTTCCCGCCGCGTCGGTGGACGGTGTGGCGATCCCGAACATCAGCGCCAGCGAGGCGATGAGGAGGGTGCGTGCGATGAGATGCGTCTTCATGGTGTCGGTCTCCTTACTCTCTGCGTCGCGGTTGATGGCTATTCTACGATCGTGCACGGAACCGGGGGTCAGGCTTTCGTCCGCTTGCGCCTGGCATTGTCCACCGACATCACCGGCGAGCCGGGCGGGCGCGCGCCATTGCGCCTCGGTTCGCAGTGCCCTTTCCGATTGGCGGCAATGACGGGGTCGGTCACTTCCCCGCACATCAGGCACTGCCATCCGGAATGACGGTCCGTGGAACGTCCCACGTCCATCAACGCAGTGGTGATCATGAGACCCCGGCAACGAGGGCAGGTCACCTGTCCCCCTGTCGGAGCCGATTGCGGTCGGCATGCGACACGATGGCCTCCTGGCTACGAAGCAATTCTGGCGTCAAAGCGGCGGAGACTGGAGAATCAGTCGCGCTGGGAGGAGGTCGGAAGCGCGAGACGATGGGACAGTCAGCGGGGCTTATCCGTCGGAGAGAGCATAACACGTCCCCAAAGACCTGTATGCAATTATTATTCAGGAGAGCAGCAGGTCAGGCGTTCGGATCCTTGGGATCAAGAATGCGGAACCGGACTTCATCGACCAGCGAGTACGCGGACATCCGCTCCCCTTCGAACAGCCCGCAGCGGTAGAGGCCGGGCGTCCATCCGGTCTTGGGAGGGGTGAGCATAAAATAGCCGGACTGGTCGCTCATGGACAGGACGACCCGATCCTGCGCCAGGGTGCGTTGCTCTCCCGTCACCTCGGATGTTTCCAACACACATTGCGCCGTGAGGGACACCGCATCGTACGAGGCCGTCACCAATCCGAACACCAGGTAAATCTCTTTCTGTGTCGAGGGAAAGCTGTCTCCCGGGTTCAGCGGAACAAAGTCATGTTCACCGGTCGGCAAATCATCCCGCATGACGTGGCCCGCCGGGATGACAAATCGAAACAAGCTGAAATCGGCGTCCCGGCCCATGAGCGACACCCGCGCGTCCAGCGGTTTCTGGGGTTTCAGTCGCTCGACGGCTTGCCGGTACCGTGCTTCCTCCGACTGGACGGTGGAGGCGGGAGGATCGCCGGAAGGGACGTTGTCGGCGGCAGTCACAGCCTGCTGTTTCGCAAGTTCGGGAACATGGGGACGCACCTTCTCAATCCACCGGGCGAGTTTCTGTTTATCCAGCACGCGGGTATCAGGCGGGAGTGCCACACCCTTGTTGGCCTTTTCAAACTCGACGGCCGCATCATAGAGGGTTTGAAAATGAACGAATGCTTCTTCCCACTGTTCCAATTCCACCAGGCACTGGCCGACACGAAACACCGTATCCGCATAGTCTTCCTCATTGGGATCGAGGTTGAACATGCGTCCGAGCACGGTCAGCGCCTCCTGGCACCGGCCCAGCTGCATGAGGGTCACCCCCAATTGATGCACGGCGGTGGGATCCCCGGGGTTGAGGGCCAGCAGTTTTCGGAACATCGGCTCGGCCTCCGCATGCCGGCCTGCCACGGACAGTCTCCATGCGTCGGCGCGAATCAGGGCCCATTCCTTGCGCTTGGCCGGTGTCACCGGTGACGGAGGAATGGCTTCAAAGCGCCGGCTTTGAGCCATGGATACGGAGATCATCGAGAGGAGATTTTTGGCAGGAAGTTCCAGCGGGGAACCGGGCGGCACCCGTTGCAGCACGTACTGGACTTCCTCGTCCGCGCCCGGAAAGTCCAGGAGATCAAATCGCGCACGGGCCATTCCCAATCGCCAGCCGAGCACATCCGGAGCGAGTTCCACCGCCTTCTTATACGGCGCCAGCGATTCGTCAAGGTGGTCGAGATTGCGGAGTTCCTGCGCCAGCCGCAAATGAATCAGGGGATTCCTGGAATCGACCTGGGCCATGCGCTGCAACTCGGCGATGGATTCCTCCCCCCGTCCCGAGCGAATCAACACGCTCCACTTCGCCCATCGGACATCCAACGCGGCCGGTTTCCTGGCCAGCACCGTCTCATAGGCCTCCACCGCCTGCCGGGGCCGGCGGATGGTGGCATAAATATCACCGCGCAACTTGTGCAGCGCGAGCGAGTGGGGATGGTCCTGAATCCCCTGGTCCAGAATATCCAGCGCGCCGCTGATCGCGCCGCTCTCCCACGCGCCTTTCACCTGTTCGGCGACGGTCTCCTCCGACGGCGCCGGTGGATTCTCCGCCAACGCGAAGGGACTCATCGTCAACGCCGGCACAAGCAGCGCACCAAGGAGCAGCACGCGCGACCGATGTCTTCGCTGGAAGGCGAGGGCCGGCAGCAACCCTGCTGCGCGGCCCCCTATCGTGAGGCAGGGCCCGGCATTCGACGGCATCGTCACGGCTTGATGTAGAGGTACCCTTCCTTCTGCAGATCCGCGATGCGCTTCACGGCCACCGGATGGAGCGTCGCCACGAACCCCTTGGCCAGTTGATCCAGCGACTTGCCGAACGCCTTCATGGAAACCTGGCACATTTCGGCATGCACGCCCTTCTCGATGATCGCATTGAACCGCTTGGTCATCTCCGGATCCATCTTGTCCCGCTCGAAGAGCTCCAGCGCCGGCCCATGGACCACCAGCTCGACGTCGATGTTCTCCGGTCCGCCCTCCGCATCGATGTGCTTGTTGATGAGCGCCAGGGCATATTTGGCGACCTCGGGATCCTTCCCATTCACGTGGTAAAGGACTTTGACCTTCTCTTTGGCCTGACCGTCAGCCGCATACACGTCGCCTGCGCCAAACGACCCGAACAGCACAGCGACCACTGCGAGCACGCCGATGAGTGAGAGTTTTTTGAACTGCTCGATGAACATGGGTTCCTCCTTGGTTAATACGAGCCCGTATACGTGGGAGTCAGCCTACCATCTTCTTTTGGAAAGAAACAGTGCCGGGCACCGCCTCCCGCCTCCTCTCGTCGCAGCAGAATTGACAGAGCCCTATCCATCTGACACAGTAGCCCCGCATTCCGGCTTCATGCTCCATCTTCTCCGCATTCATCTTCTGTTTCGTGACGTGCGCTGCCTGGTTTCCAGCCAAAGGAGGTGCCCCATGCCTGTTGGATGCAAGCGTATCCTGATCGGTCGGATCGGCGCGGTGCTGGGATTGGCCTGCGGGGTCATCGGCCTCGTGGCCGGCCTGACGGACCACACGTGGAAGCTCTGGCCGTTCGGATGGTTTACGGGCGGCGCGCTCCTGACGCTGGTGTCGCTGTTCGCGCTCGTGGATGCGGCGATCGCGCAGCACAAGCCCCGGGCCTGATGTACCTGAAAGGAGCACGACCATGTCACTGATGTGCACACTGCAGGTCTGCAAGGCTCAGTCGGGAATGTGCGGACACGAAAAGGTCATGTTCGGGATGGCTGCGCTGTTGGTTGCGGGCGCAGGCGCCTACGTGTTCCTCGGCTGATCGTCAGTGCTCCTCGTGGAAGCGGCCCATGATGGCGTGAAATAGTTCGTGCCCGCAGACGTCGAAATTGTCCTTGGTGCAGTAGATCGTGGTCGTCTTGTAATCGAAGAAGCCCTTGACCGTGTCCGCCATGCTCATCTGGGATCCGGCGACCGTAAACTTGATGGTCCGGCTCGCCGACTGCCCGGAAACGTACTGCCAGCGCCGCTGCAACGCCTTGTCGTCCAGCAAAATCACGGTCAGGTTTTTGATGACGTGGGTTTCGTAGTAGAGGTCGCTTTTGGACTCCGCGCACCCGCTCAACAGGCCGGCCAGTATTACCGCGCGTACCATTATTGCCGCCCGCATCCGCATGCCGCTCCTCGCCACGTCACGACAGAACACGGGGGCCATTCTACGTTTCCAGTCCATGTCCCGCAACAGCCGGCTGCGAAGGGTTCACTTGTCCCGTCAATCATGGTATCGTTCGCCCGGTCGGGGAACCAGCCCGCCAAACAAGGAGCATCCTGCATGAAGCTGATGGACGGCAAGAAGGGACTGATCGTCGGGGTCGCCAACAAGCACAGCATCGCCTGGGCCATCGCGGAAGCCACGGCCCGCGAGGGGGCGCAGCTCTTTTTCAACTACCAGGGCGAGCGGCTGAAGGAAAACGTGGATGAGCTGGCCGGGACGGTCCCTGGCTCCAAGACCTTTCCCTGCGACGTCAGCGACGATGTCCAGATTGACGCGCTGCTGAAGCAGGTGGAAAAGGAGTTCGGCAAGCTCGATTTTC
>JANOEZ010000379.1:0-1584 GCA_031413335.1 Nitrospirota bacterium | reverse complement strand
CACCTGCACCGGCCAAAACAGCATCCCCACTTGGGGCGCCTCTTGGCCCGCCGATTATCCGGTCAACCCGCTCTTTAGCGACTCGCAGGCCAACAACGCCCAACAGATGGCGGCTTTTTCCTCGCGTGGCCCGACTCACCGCTAATCAAGCTCACTTACTGAAACGAATGGTCAGCGCGGCCACAAGAGAATGTGCATCCCAGCTCGCCGCCCATTTTCTTGGCAGTGGGAAGGCATCAAAAAGCATTGCAGCACCTTAGTGGATCAGAAGGGTTCTACCCCTAGATCACGGACGGTTGAGTGAAGAGTCGTTCTGTCTGTTGCCGCATGTCTAGTCTCCGCTGCTGTCGAGGAGTGTGGCACCGTTCGATGTGGCCAAAGATATCAGCCCGGTAGAGGAAACAGTTCCAGGAACCGTTTCCTGTTCAAGTGAGGCCTCGCTGTGAAATGATCTCCCCCGGCAATCACGCCGCCACTGCCGTTCTAGACGAACCCGAAAAAAACTTATCAGACACAAGAGTGTAACAATGCTGTTTCCACATCGCATGTTCGCGACAATGGGTTGGACTTCGACTCGTCTCCATTGAGAACGGTCGTTCAGGTGCTCTGAACCGCCGTTCATAGTGCAGGCTTGATGATCCCACCACCCTGGTTGCCTTTCGATCCGGCCAATCGCGCAAAGTCCTGCCCACCAAGCACTGCGCCGAAACCGCCAGGCCTGCCCGTCCTCGGCGCGTTCCTTGCTCAAGCGACAGAGTGAGCCTGCACTGAGTGCTCTGAGGAGGTGCCCAATGCGCGGACATTCGACGGTCAACTTTCTGGCTAAGACCATGTTTGCCTGTTCGGCGAAAGTCGTGTCGTCGGTGCGCAACCGGTGCGATGGAATCTCACTGGCTGGCCCAGCAGTTGCCCCTGCAAGGCACGTCCACGCCTCAAAATGGGTCCTGGCACATTTATATTTCTCGATCCGGGAATCAAATGTGATTCAGCGCCGAATCGTTTTCGATTCACGTGAACCGCTTTCCATCCTCGTGGAGAAGTTTCTGGCAGGGGCAATTCTTGGAAGAACAACAGACTACGACAGAGGACATACGCATTTCGGATTAGGTACATGGCTTGCTCTATATTCGTGTAGCCAGGATTATTCATGAATGCGGTCGCGAGGCGTTCGAGACCGAAGCCCGCCGGAGCTTCTCGCACGTAAGACCGACGAAAGCGTAGGTGCGATTCGTCGAGAAGGCCGAAGAGAACAGCCCCGCCGGGCGAGAAGATCGGCACGCCGCCCAAAGGCTCTGGCCGACGGCTCGGACGACCTAGCGGGTATTCGTGAACAGTCTGGTTAAATGCGAGTCGCCGGTTTCTAGGTTTTTGACAAAAGGAACTGCAATGGCCTTCACCGCACCTCGGTTCTCAGCTCTTCCTCACCGAATCACCGTCCATTGTGGGTCGCTCATTCACCAGGAGGTGGCATATGAGACGTTCGGGTTACGCGCTTGGGTTATGTTCTATCGCAGTGGGGGTTTTGTGTCTGACCCTGTCTGGTCGTCCAGCACATGCCGAGATGTATGTTGCGGGTCAAGTGGG
>JANOEZ010000378.1:0-1231 GCA_031413335.1 Nitrospirota bacterium | reverse complement strand
ACGCCGCGGATCTGCTCGATTTCCGAGCGCACGATCGGCTGCTTGTAGGCAATGATCGCCATGCACTCCATCGCGGAGCGGGACAGCTTCGGCGACGCCTTGGCCTTGGCGAGGCGCTTGATCCAGGGCGCATGCTCGGTCCGCGTGACCAGCTGATAACCGCCCGCCAGTTCGACCATCTGCAGGCCGCGCCCCTCGCGATCGCAATCCTCCCGCAACGACTGCAGGGCCTGCTTGAGCTCGCTCTTCGACACGGTCCCGATCGCCACCATGAGTCGTTCCAGCGGCATCGGTTCGGCAGAGACAAACAGCAGAGACTCCAGGATCGCCTTGAGTTCACGCTCCTCCAATGCCTGCAGGCGGACCGCTTCTTCGCCCTCGACCATCGGAGCAGCATCGGTGATTATCTCCATGACAGAAGGCTCCCCCGGTATCGGTTCGCCGGATTCCAGTTTGTCCATGTCATCCATCGCTCCCCCCTCCGCCGCTTCAGAGCTCAACAGGCTCATCATCAGCGATCGGCGCAAAGGCTCGCATCACCAGAATGGCGCCGAATGCCTCACCCTGGAACAACCGCACCAATTTCATTTTCACCATCTCCAGCAGGGCCAGGAACGAGACAATCACGACCAGCCGATGCGTCTGGCCATCGAACAGAGATTGGAACGTGACCGATTCTCTGGTGTCCAAGACCTCGAGGATCGCGTTCATACGGTCCTTGACGGTCAGATTCTCCGGAACAATCTCCACCAGACTGCTGGCCGGCAGGCGCGCCAAGACCCCTTGCAGCGCATCGACAAGATCAAAGAGACTCACGTCATCGAGCGAGACCTCATCCGATCGAACCGTCGGCAACGGCATCGGCTCGCGCGCATAGATTTCGCGCCACAGCCGCTCGCGGTCGTCGAGCTGACGGGCGGCGTCCTTGAACTGCCGGTATTCCAGCAACCGGCGGATTAATTCCTCGCGCGGGTCCGGCCCGTCTTCGTCGTCGATGTCCGTTTCATCCACCGGCAGCAGCATCCGCGACTTGATCTGCACCAGCGTTGCCGCCATGACAAGAAACTCCCCGGCAACGGCGAGGTTGAGCGACTTCATCATGCTCAAATAATTCAGGTACTGCTGCGCGCTGCGCCGCGATGTGTTTGGCGAAAAGAAGCACGCCACTGGTGTCTTTGTCGAGCCGATGCACGACACGCAGGCGTGGATCATTCGAACCGGTGCACGGAAG
>JANOEZ010000377.1:0-5225 GCA_031413335.1 Nitrospirota bacterium | reverse complement strand
GTTCTCGGCTTGGATGACTAGGGCTTTCGAGCGACAAACATAGCCGGAGTCTGCTAATCGGCGGTTAGATAGAAGATGGAGCTTCTCCCTCGCCTGTCAATCTGGACTATAAATAGTGGAAAATAGATTCCCGCTCTCATCCTATCCCGTTGTACCCTCCAGGCTGCCCCTAACAGCTTTGTTGGCAGTTTATCGATTGTTGGAGTTGTGTGGGTTTTAACTTGGGCTAGGTATCCACAAAAATCACATATAACATCCGCGCACTTGAAGTTCGAAGGTAGCCGTCTAAAAGTTTGTTGGCGTTTACATCTTGGGCAAAGACATTTCTTTGCTACCAGCAACTCGCCCTTCTCTCCTAATTTTTGCTTGTTTGTTCTCAATGATTCCCCGCTTACGGATGCGCCTCGCGCCAGTTGTGGCCCACGCCGAGATCAACTTTGAGCGGGACGGATAGTCTGAGCTTCGCGCCCGTCGCTTCCATTTCCGCTTTCACCAGCTGCTTCGCCTTCTCTACGTCCTTCTCCGGCACTTCAAAGATCAATTCGTCATGGACTTGGAGGATCATCTTCGTACTCGGCAGTTCGGCGTGGAGTTTGTTGAGCACGGAAATCATGGCGACCTTGATGAGGTCCGCTGCGGAGCCCTGGATGGGGCTGTTGACGGCCATCCGCTCCCCAGAACCGCGTTGAGTGGGATCGGAACTTTGCAACTCCGGGATCGGCCGGCGTCGGCCCAGGATGGTCGTCACATAGCCCTGCTTCTTCGCCTGCTCGATCGTCTTGTCTATAAACGCTTTCACGCCCGCGTACCGTTCGAAGTAGGTATCGATGTATTTCTTCGCCTCGGCCTGTGAGACGCCGATGTTCGATGCGAGACCGAACGGGCTGATGCCGTAGACGATGCCGAAGACGACGGTCTTGGCTACGCGGCGCATTTCCTTCATGATCAGCTCAGGCGACAGCTTGAAAATCTCAGCGGCGGTTGCCGTGTGGATATCCTCGCCCAGCTCGAAGACCTTCTTGAGCTTCTGATCGTCCGACAAATGCGCCAGGATGCGCGGCTCGATCTGGCTGTAGTCCGCGCAAAGCAGCGTGTGGCCTTTGGAGGCGACAAAGGCCTCACGGATGCGGAAGCCGTGCTCGCCCTTGATCGGGATGTTCTGCAGATTCGGCTCGGTGGACGACAACCGCCCGGTCGCTGCGACAGTCTGGTTTAATGATGTGTGCAAGCGGCCCGTGTCCGGATGCACCAGTGTGGGAAACGCATCCACATAGGTGGACTTGAGCTTGCTCAATGAACGGTAGGTCAAAATCTGCGCCGGCAATTCGTGCTGGGCGGCCAGTTGCGTGAGCGTGTCTTCGTCCGTGGAATACCCGGTCTTGGTTTTTCGGAGCGGCTTCAGGCCCAGCTTCTCGAACAGGACGGTCGCAAGCTGCTTGGGCGAGTTGACGTTGAACTCCTGGCCGGCCAGCCGCACGATGTTGCCCATGAGATGTTCCAGCTCGCGTTCCAATTCCTTGCTCTGCTCGTTGAGCTTCTTGATGTCGAGACCAAAGCCGTTGCGTTCGATTTCGGCCAGCACCGGCACAAGCGGCATCTCTACTTCATCGAACAGCGTCAGGCTTCCCTGCTCTTCCAGCCGATCCTTGAGCACCGGCACAAGCCTGACCGTGACGGCGGCTGCTTCCGCAGCCTTGGGTATTGCCGCCGCCATGGTATCGGACGATCCGAACAGATCGGCTGGTTCTCCCTCAGGCTGCTCCACCTGACCCGTGCCGAGCTGATAACCGAGGACCTCCAGCGCCGCCGAATCCAGGGCATGGCCGCGCCGGTTGGGATTGAGCAAATAGGCCGCGATCATTGTGTCGAAGGCCGGCTCAACCTGCTCGACCCCGGCCCGATGCAACGCGAGCAGCGCCGGCTTGAGATCATGCGCGGCCTTGAGAACTTTGTGATCGGCAAGCAAATCCTTGAATGGGCCGAACAGCCGTGACGCGAAGACGGTCGTGCCGTCCGGCGTGCTCAACGCGAGGCCGCGCACCTCGGCGCTGACGCCCGTTCCTTCCAGTACGACATGCAGGCCGACGAGTTGTTCCTTTGCCGCATGGTCGGCAAAGCGCTTGGCAGATTTTTCGTCCTTGATCGTTTCGACCCCTCCGCCCATCGCCTCGCCTGCCGGCGCCGAGCCGGACGCCGTTTGAATGTTTTTCAGCAACGTCGAGAATTCCAGCTCGCGCAGCAGGGGCGCGAGCCGTTCCGGATCGGGCGGGTGCGTCTTGAACGCCTGCTCATCGAATTCGACCGGATAGTCGGTCTGGATGGTGGCCAGCTTCCGGCTCAGGCGCGCCTGTTCGGCCTGTTCCCTGAGCAGCGCCTGCGTCCGGGGCGGCTTCACATCATCCACGTGCTTCAGCAAATTCTCGATCGTGCCGAACTCGGCGATCAGCTTGACCGCGGTCTTCTCGCCGATGCCCTTCACGCCGGGAATGTTGTCGGTGGCATCGCCCATCAGTCCCATGATCTCGACGACCCGAGCCGGCTCCACGCTGAATTTCTCGCGGCACTCGGCCTCGCCGAGCCACTTGTCCTTCATGGGATCGTAGATCCGGACAGCCAATGTGACGAGTTGCAACATGTCCTTGTCGCCGGTGACGATGATCACCTCGAAACACGCTGCTTCCGCCTTCCGCGCCAGCGTGCCGATCAGGTCGTCCGCTTCGTAGCCCTGCTTCCTGACGACCGGAATGCCGAAGGCCTCGACGACCTTGTGAATGTAGGGAATCTGCGCCGACATGCCGTCGGGCATGGGCGGACGATGCGCCTTGTACGCCTTGAACTCCTCGTGGCGGTGCGTCGGCCCCTTTTCGTCGAACGTGATGGCCAGGCAGTCCGGCTTGCGCTCGCGCAGGATCTTCATGAGCATCGTCGTGAAGCCGTAGACCGCGTTGGTCTGGATCCCTTTGGAGTTGGAGAGCGCGGGAAGCCCGAAGAAGGCGCGGTAGATATAGGCGCTGCCGTCGATCAGGTAGCAGGTGCGGCGTGGCATCACTTAGTGCTGAGGACCCAGGACTGAGGACTGAGAGGCGGTCTTCTCTTGTGAAACCTCAGTCCTCAGCACTCGGCCCTCAGTCCTGTGTTCAGGAATCGCCGATCACCGTCAGCGGCGGTTTCTTGTATTTGGCTCGAAGCGCATTGATGGCGTTCAGCACGGTCGGCTGCCCGACAATCTTGCGCTCGCAGTACCGCTTGCCTGGGAAATCCATCAGCGAGATGCCGAGCAGGATCGTGAGAATGCCCTGTCCTGGCAGAAACAACAGCGCGATGCCGACCGCCAGAAACACGACCCCGATGACGTTCTTCACGATGAGGCCCAGCAGCCGCAGGACCGGATGGTGATCCGGCATCCAGAGACGCGGATGCCGCTCGTCGAAATAGTGCGCGGGAAGGCGTACCAGGATAAACGGGATGGCGATGAGGGTGCCGATGAAGAAAACAACCGACGCGATGGTCAGGCTAATGAGCGTATCTTTCGTGAACAGCGCCTCGGCCTGTGCGATCAGAACGTCCATCGCGCGGCATCGTAACAAGGCACAGGGGAAAAGGCAAAGGCCTCGGAACCCGTGCATTTGCCCGCCTCCGCAATACCATGCTCATGTACAGCGGGCATCCGCCGAAGCTTTAGCAAAGGCGGATATGCTTCGGCGGGTTCCGCACATAACGTAGGAACGTCAGAGTAAGCTATAGAGCTTCACGCAGGACGCGGGCTGCGCTATAATCCGGCAGCATCGTTCCCGGAGGCCCGCCATGAATTACCCCTCGCGCCGACTCCTCACGCTCCCGGTCGCCGCCCTGATCCTCACCTGTGCCTGGGCCGCCTCCGTCCATTCGGCCGATCCGCCCGGCGGCGATTATCAGGTGGACGTCTCGAAAAAAGGTCTCGGCAAGGAGGCCGTGATCAGGAAGGGCGACAAGGAATGGTTCATGATGATCGAGGTCACGCCGGAGAACACGGTCATCATCCGGCAGGAAAAAGACAAGGACGTCTATCTCGTGGATGAAAGCGAAACTCATGACCGCGCCATGACCGCAGAGGAGGTCAACGCGGCGATCGAGGCCTTCGTGAACGGCGTGAAGTCCCAGGGCAGGCTGAACAAGAAGTGATCCGCCGGCTTGTTCCCACCGGACCCAGCCGGTATAATCCGCCCGCTGCTGTGAACGCATGACCATGAGCCAACAACACCGCTTCATCATCTTTGCCCATAATTCCCCCTACGACAAGCTGCACCAGGTGGCCACGCTCGGCTTGACGGCGGCCGCCATGGGCAAGCAGGTGACAGTCGTCTTACTGTTCTGGACCATCAAGAAACTGGCCGAGGGCCGGATCGACGAAATGGACTTCTCGCCGGAGCATCAGATCGACGGCAAGGAGGTCGCGCGCCTGCTGAAAGAGAAGAAGGTGCCGAAGATTTCGGAGATGTTCGCGGAGGCGAAACAGGTGGGCCATTTCCGCCTGGTGGCCTGCAGCGCCGGCCTCGAATACATGGGCGTGGATGCGGATGCGGTGGCGAAGAATGTCGACGAGGTGATGGGCCTGCCGGCCATCTTATCGTTGACCGCCGGCGCGGAAACGACGCTCTTTATCTAGCCGTTAACCGTTAATTGTTATTCGTTAAACGCAAGAATCTTTCACTTCCCCCGATTAACGTTTAACGCGATTTCACCACCCCGACCTGATCGCAGTACTTGGTCAACTTGCATTTGCTGCACCAGGGTGAGACCGGCTGACAGAGGTTCTGGCCATAGGGCACCAGCAGGTCGTTGTAGGTGATCCAATATGGCTTCGGGAGTTTCTTGCGGAGTGCTTCTTCTGTTTCCGCCGGTGTCTTGGTCTTCACATAGCCCCAGCGATTGCTGATTCGGTGCACGTGGATGTCCACGCAGATGCCCGGCTTGTTGAAACCGACGGTCACCGTCAGGTTCGCCGTCTTCCTCCCCACTCCATTGAGAGTCAGTAGTTCCTCGATCGAATCCGGAACGAGACCGCCGTAGTGCGAGAGCAGCCGCCGGCAGATGTCTTTGATCTGTTTGGCTTTGTTCCGATAGAACCCAACTGGATAGATAGCCTGCTCGATTTTGCGGAGCGGCAGCGTGAGCATGGTGCGCGGTGTGTGCGCCAGCGCAAAGAGCCGCCGGCTGGCGTCGGCCGTCGTTTTATCCTTGGTGCG
>JANOEZ010000376.1:0-1324 GCA_031413335.1 Nitrospirota bacterium | reverse complement strand
GGCAAAACATCGACGGGATCCAGTTTCTCTCCATCACCCTGACCGGCTATAAATTTGAATCGGCCCCTGCGACCGGCCAGAGCCGGTTCGCGACGCTGTTGGGTCCTTTCAGCACCGTGACCGATGAACTGGGGCAGAGCTACCGGCGGGGGGTTCCGCAGCAGATCAACGCCCGGACAGCGCACATGTTGAGCGCGCCGCCGTGTCAGCGGCTGTTCGTGTTGTCGGAATCGCCGACGACCATCGGGGAATCCGACCCGAGATGGACCGCTGTCCTCCCGGAACAGAAGCCCTGCGTCTGGAAGGGAGACTTCGCCATCTTCACGGGACCCTTCATCGAAGCCGAAGATGACGACCACCATATCTTCCGCCGCGGCACGCCGCTTGAGATCTGTTCGAAAACCATGAAGGTGCTCGCGACCGGTCCCTATCAGCCGCACTTTGCCGTCATCAATCGCGCGTCGGTCTCCGCGTCCGGCACCGAGGTTTCCTGCGCGCCGGATGGCGGCTATTGCTGAGTCTCCTTCGCACGAGGGCATCTGCATGGCACTGACGCTGCTGGGCCGCCACAATCCGCTCGCCGCTGCGGCTGAGCAGCTCCGGATTCTCGCCCAGACACAATCCTGTCCCCCGTTCGAGACGCCCATGCGCCAGGCTGGATTAGACCCGTTGCATGCCACCGGCATCACCGTGTTTCAGATCAACGTCGGCAAACTCTGCAACCAGACCTGCCGGCATTGCCACGTGGATGCAGGCCCGGACCGCAAGGAGACCATGTCGCGCGAGACGGCGGAGTTGTGCATCGCGGCGCTGGCAACAACGGATATCCCCACCGTGGATATCACCGGCGGCGCGCCCGAGCTGAATCCCAATTTCCGCTGGCTGGTCGAACAGGCGACGCAATTGAAGCGTCACGTGATGGACCGCTGCAATTTGAGCGTGCTGTTGCTGCCTTCGCAGGCCGATCTGGGCGAGTTCCTGGTGCGCCACCGAGTCGAAGTGATCGCCTCACTCCCCTATTTTCGCGCATCCCAAACCGACGCCCAACGGGGAGACGGTGTCTTCGACAAGTCCATTGAGGCGCTACAGTTACTCAACGGGCTGGGCTATGGGCGCGAGGACAGTGGTCTGCTGCTGAACCTCGTCTATAATCCGGTGGGCGCGTTTTTGCCTCCTACACAGGAGGCGGTCGAAGCGCAATTTCGCCGCGAGCTGCAGCGCACGCATAGCGTCACGTTCAATCACCTCTACACGATCACCAATATGCCGATCAGCCGCTTTTTGGAGTTTCTGATGGACAGCGGCAACTACGAAGGCTACATGG
>JANOEZ010000375.1:0-13813 GCA_031413335.1 Nitrospirota bacterium | reverse complement strand
CGAGACGCGCGGGACGGGCGTGGCTTGCGCGACTCGCGTTTCCCGCCCGTCGCGCCTTTCTCGCCAGTCTCGCGGCGCACCATTCATCGTTCAGCGCTTGTTCGTGCTATCGTACCGGCCCATGCTGCTGGCTGAACTCTTCGCAGGCTGTTTGTGTGTGGCCATGGTCGCCGCTGATTGGTGGCACTTCCGGCGGCTGACCGCGTCGGCCGTCCGGTATGGCTGTCCCGTCGCGCACGCCGAAGACGTCCTTCCGGGTGAGTCGGACCGGATCCTGTCGGCTCGATCCAGTCCTGACGGTCTTCTACAGCTCGATCATGGGATCGCGCGAGTGTTTCCAGAAGAACGCCGCATTCTGCTCCGTTCGCAACCCAGCCGCTTCTCGTCGCGATTCCGCACCGCGTGGCCCCTCAAAGGAGCCATCGAATGGGACCGGGAGGGCGAGACGCTGCACCTGCGCTGCGTGAAGCTGATGCCCTGGTCGTCGGCCATGCTGACGCTCCTCTGGTTCGCGGTCGTCGGGGTCGGCACCCTGGCCTTTGTCGTCACATTTCTCACGGGCGGTGACGGCCTCTCGCTCGGCAGCCTGCTGCTCGTGCTGGGCGTCACTGCCGTGGGACTGCTGGTGCTGGTGTTCGGACTGGTAACGGTCTCGCTGGCCTACCGGGTGGAAGACCAGCGGCTGATGGAGGCGTATCGGGAATTGCGAACCGCGCTGAACCTGCCTACGAACGAAATGCGCTGAGGAAGTGTTCGTACTCTTTCGGCAGATCACCCGTGTGCCCTGATTTCGCCAGCCCCGCAATGATGCCGCGGTGTTTTTGATTCAACCCCGATTCGGCAAACGCCTTCCCATACTGTTCCCAGCGCCCGGCAGGATCCGACGCAAGACGCGCCCGCTCATCCGGCGTCATCGCCTTGAGCACGGTGGCCAACTGCACGATCGCTTTCTCCACGCTGTGGTAGGGCGGCGCCAACTTGAGGCGGGCGTAGAACACGTCCAAATGATGCCGGAATTCCTCGCGGAGCGTCTGAACAGTATCTGCTGAATCGGGTTGCGCCATCGGCGGGAGCATACGGCGGGGCGCGGCGCGAAGGCAAGCGGGCGGTTGACCCACCACATGCCGGAACGCTATTCTGCACCGTTCCTGCAACCGTGAATCCTTTTCCCGTCACATGCCTCTAAGGCTCTATATAGGAGAACACCGTGCTGCGTCGTTACGTCACCTTCATTGTCCGGTATCGCATCGTGGTCATGCTGGCCGCCGTGGCGATCTCCGTGTTCTTCGGCAGCAAGATCGGCAATCTGCGGGTCGTCGTGGACCCCAACGACAATCTCCCGCAGGAACATCCCTACGTCATCGCCAGCAACGAGATCGAGCGGGTCTTCGGCGGCCGGAACATCGTCGTGATCGGCGTGGAGAGCACGTCCGGCGACGTCTTCCAGCCGAACGTATTGGAAAAGATTCAGCGGATCACCGACGGCGTCCTGGACATCCCCGGCGTGATCCGCAGCAACGTGATCAGCCTGGCCGCCCGCAAAGCCAAGGACATCGTCGGCACCGAAGAAGGCATGCAGGTCCGCCAGTTGATGGAGACCGTGCCGCAAACACCGGCGGAGATCGCAAAACTCAAAAAAGCCGTCTACGCCAACCCCATCTACATCAATTCAATCGTGTCCCGGGATGGGAAGATGGCGACGATCATCGCGGACTTCAAATCCGGTAAGGATTTTCGCGGCTACACGCCGATCAAGAACCAGATCGACGCCGTCATCAACAAGGAGCGCGACGACAGCGTCACGATGTACGTCGGCGGGATCTCGATCAACCTCGCGTGGCTGGAGATCTATTCTCAACGCATGGCGTTCCTGTTCTTCATCTCGCTGGCCATCATCATGGGCATCCTCTATCTGTCGTTCCGCTCGTTCCAGGGCATGCTCATCCCTGTGATCACGGCGCTGATGAGCGTCATCTGGGGATTGGGCCTGATGGGCATGCTCAATGTGCCCATCGATACCTTCAACGCCACCACGCCGATCCTCATCATGGCGGTCGCCGCCGGCCATTCCGTGCAGATCCTGAAGCGCTATTACGAAGAGTACGGCAGGCTGCACGACAGTTCCGCGGCCGTGATCGACTCGCTGACGAAAATCGGTCCCGTCATGCTGACGGCCGGAAGCATTGCCGTCGCCAGCTTTCTGTCCCTGACGGCGTTTCCGACCCTGACGATTCGCGTCTTCGGCATCTTCACCGCCACCGGCATTCTCTCGGCCGTCATTCTGGAGATGACCTTCATCCCGGCGTTCCGTTCGTTCATCCCGGCGCCGAAACGCTATGAAACGGAGCGCGAGAAAATCAAAGACTGGCTGGACCGCATCACCAACGGCATCGCCGAGGTGATCGTCCACAAGCGGTGGGGCCTGCTGTTCGGCACACTGGCCCTGCTGATCGCAGTGTTGCTGGGCGGCATCCATCTCCTGGTCGTGGACAACAGCCTGAAGGGTAATTTTTCGGAACACAGCATCGTGCGGACCGACGACGTGCCGTTGAATGCCGGCATGGGCGGCACCAATACGCTGTATCTCTTGATCGAGGGCCCGGAAGCGGACTCCATCAAGAATCCCGCCGCTCTCCGCGCAATGGAAGCGGTTCAGCAGCACCTTGAGCAGACCTATTCACTGGTCGGCAAGACCCAGTCGCTGGCCGATTTTATGAAGAAAATGAACAAGGCCATGCATGCGGACGATCCCAAGGAAGACCGGCTGCCGGACACGCGCGAGCTGAATGCGCAATACCTGCTGCTCTATTCCATGTCCGGCGACCCCGGCGACTTCGATACCTATGTGGATTACGAATACAAGTCCGCCGTGATCTGGGCCTATTTGAAAACCGACAGCACGGCCGTCATCGAAGAGATCATCGCGGACCTGCGCCCCTTCGTCGCCAGGCAATTTCCACCCGGCTACAAGATCAGCATCGGCGGCGGGATGGCACAGGGCGCTGCGCTGAATGAGGTGATGGTGCAGGGGAAGCTGCTGAACATCGGCATGATCGCCGCGAGCATCTATCTCATTTCATCGCTCGTCCTCCGCTCCGCGCTGGCCGGCCTGCTGGTGCTGATTCCGCTCAGCCTGGCGGTGCTCGCCAACTTCGGCGTGATGGGGTTGACCGGCATCCGGCTGGACATCGGCACTGCGGCGGTCTCCGCCATGGCCGTGGGCGTCGGTGCAGACTATGCGATCTACCTGATCTACCGGCTGCGGGAGGAAATCCAGAAGCACGGTGCCTGCGATGAGGCGCTGCGCGTGGCCCTCGCCACGGCGGGCAAGGCCGTCATCTACGTGGCTCTGGCGGTCGGGCTGGGCTATTCGATTCTGATGTTCACCGGCTTCGGGATGCACACGAGACTGGGATTCCTGGTTGCCGTGGCGATGGCCGTGAGCTGCCTGTCTGCCATCGCGCTCCTGCCCGCCGTGCTCTGCATCGTCCGGCCACGCTTCGCGTTCGGGAACGGCGCGGCGGTCACCGCGCAGGCGCGAGAGTAAGGAGGAAAGGAACGACTATGAAACCGACATCGAAACATATCTTTGTTGCCATCATGCTGATCGGTGCCGCCATCATGGCTGTGCCTGCATCGGCGGAGGAGCCCTCGGCCCGCGATATCATCGAAAAGAATTTCTATGTGACCAAGATCAAGCATATGTTGAACGACAGCACCATGACCCTGACCAACGACAAGGGCCAGCAGCGGGTCCGGAAGACCCGCAGCGTGAATCTGCTCCAGCCGAACGGCATCGACGGCAAGATCATGATCCGGTTCCTCCAGCCTGGCGATGTCGAAGGCACCGGCTACCTTCAAGTACAGCACTACGACAGCGAGGACGACATGTGGATCTATCTGCCGGCGCTGAAGAAAGTCCGGCGGCTGGTTGCCAACAACAAACGGGACAGTTTCGTCGGCTCGGATATCTCCTACGGCGACATCCTGCAGCCCGTCGTGGACACCTACAAGCATACGATCGTGAAAAGCGAAGCTCTTGACGGAGAGGACTGCTGGGTGATCGAATCCGTCCCGGCTTCCGAACAGATCAAGAAGGACTATGGCTACGGGAAGAAGACCGCCTGGATCCGCAAGAGCAATTTCATGGAAAAGAAAGTTGACTACCTGGATACCGCCGGGCGGCCGCTGAAGACGATGGTGGTACCGGAGATCGTTGAAGTGGACGCCGCCACACACAAATGGTGGGCCTTGAAGCGTGAAGTGAAAAACCACCAGACTGGCCACGGCACGCTCCTGATCTTCGAAAACCTCGACACCAAAAAGCCGGTAGGGGACGACTACTTCACGACGCGTTATCTGGAACGTGAAAAGTAACCAGTGATGAGTGATCAGTTTTGAGTGTTGAGTTGAGACCGGCTGACTTCAAACTCATCACTCGTTACTCATCACTCGCCGTCATCGCGCTCGCGTTTCTTTCGCTCCCGCCCAGCCTGTTCGCCGCCGATCCCTCGTTGGAGCCCGCGGCGCTCGCGCCGCCGGATGAACAACCATCCGCCAAGCCGGCCTGGGTTGAGAAACTGGGGCTCGGCGGGTTTATTCGCAGCGACTACTATTCGGCTTCCAAGCGGCTCGACAATCAGAAAAGCCTTCCGGGCATCACCTTCCAGCCCAAGGCGCTCCCCAAGTTCGGTTCGTGGGGCGACGCGAAAATAGAAGCGCGCATCACCGACGACAATCTGCGCCGGGACAACCGGTTCCAGGGCCGATTGCTGGAAGCCTATGCGAACTTCTACCTCGGCTCGGTGGACATCCGTGTCGGCAAACAGAACATCGTCTGGGGACGGGCGGACGGGCTCAATCCGACCGACGTGCTGACGCCGAAGGACTTCACGCTACTCTCCGCCAAGGACGAAGAGGAGCGGCGGATCGGGACCTACTCGGTCAAAGCCAACTACTATCGCGGCGACTACACGCTGTCGCTGATCTGGCTGCCGATCTTCAATCCCTCGACGATTCCGTTGACGGCCCCGCCGGGATTCCGGCTCACGGAGGACAAGCGCTCGCATGGCCGCTGGGCTGAGCAGGGCTTCGCGGCCAAGCTCGACCACACCGGCGGCGACTTCGATTGGTCGTTGAGCTACTACTACGGGCTGGACGTGATCCCCACCGGCCGCTCGGTGACGCCGACCCTGGCAGACCTCACGCACAATCGCATCCACATGGTCGGCGCGGACTTTGCGAAAAACCTCGGTCGGTTCGGCGTGCGCGGCGAGGCCACCTACGTGCACACCCAGGACCCGGGCGGAACCGACATCGTCGTGAAAAATCCTTATGTCTTCTACGTGCTGGGCGCGGACTACGACGTCACCGAGGACCTGAACATCAACCTGCAGGCCTATCAGCGATTCATCATTAATTATCAAGACATGTTCCAGATTCAGGATCCGGCGGTGCGCAACGTGGCCGTGCTCAACGTCATCTTCCACCAGCAGATGGACCGGATCCAGGAGGGGATCACCGGACGGATCAAGGCCCAATGGTGGAACGACACGCTGGAGGCGGAGCTGCTGGGCGTCTGGAACGCCAACCGGAGCGATTTCTTCGTGCGCCCCTCCGTGGCCTACGCCTTCACCGACCGGTGGAAGGGATTCATGGGATGGGACGTGTTTAACGGCCGCAAGGAGTCCCTCAATGGGTTCCTGCAGAACAATACGTCGTTTTTCACCGAGCTCCGCGCGACGTTTTGAACAGCTTTGAGCGAATAGCCAGTAGCTAATAGCTAAGAGCGGACAATCCAAAGCAGAAGCTATTCGCTGCTCGCTGCCAGCTACTCGCTGCGTATGTTATGATCCCACCCATGTCGCCGCAGATTGCCGATCAGCTTCCCGATCGTTCGACTCTCGAGCGGATCAGGACCGCCGCCGTCGATTCCGCGCGGCAGGCCGGCGCGATCCTGAGCGACTACGCCAAAAACGGCTTCCGCGTCGAGCACAAGGACGCGCTCAATCTCGTCACCGATGCGGACACCCATTCGGAGCAGGCCATCGTGGATGCGATCGGCCGCGTCTTCCCCGATCACGAGATTCTGGCTGAAGAACGCGGACAGGCAGGAAGCAAATCTCCGTTCAAATGGATTATTGACCCCCTCGACGGCACGACCAATTTCGCGCACGGCTTTCCGGCCTATGCCGTTTCCATCGGCGTGGAGTATCAGGGCCGGTGCATGCTGGGTGTCGTGTTCGATCCGACACGACAGGAATTGTTCGTCTGCGAACTCGGGCAGGGGGCGACGTTGAACGGCAAACCGATCCACGTGTCGCACACGCCGAAGCTCGATGGAGCGTTGCTGGTCACCGGCTTTGCCTACGACATACGGGTGAGCAAACAGAACAATCTCGATCATTTCGCCAACTTCGCGCTTCGCGCGCAGGGCATGCGCCGCATGGGCGCGGCGGCGCTCGATCTGTGCTATGTCGCCTGCGGGCGCTTCGATGGATTTTGGGAACTGAAACTCAATCCCTGGGACACGGCGGCGGGATCGCTGATGGTCACCGAAGCGGGCGGGCGGATGAGCGACTTCACGGGCAGGCCCTTTTCGATTTACGGCCTCGAACTCGTGGCCAGCAACGGTTCGATCCACCACGAGATGGTGGAAGTCCTGAACCGGCCTTCGGTATGATGCCCCCTGCGCAGAGCATGTAGATGGCCACGACGCACACACCAGATCAACCGGGCAAGTCTGGCAACGGCCAGCCCGTCGCCAAGGATGTCGAACTGTTGCGCGTTCTGATCGCCCGCGAGGGGAAACAGGTCTCCGCGCAATGGGTGGTTCACCCGCAACTCAAGCAGGACTTGCAACCGGATGAACTGAAAGAAGTCACGGAATTGATGGCCAAGGTCACGACCATCGTCGGCAGTCGCTTTACCGAGCTTCTTTCTGAAGCCGAACCCGACAAACCAGGCACCGCATAACGGCTGCGAGACTTGCGAGATGGGCGTGACTCGCGCGACTTGCACTTCTCGCTTTTCGCGCCTTCCCGCCAGTCTCGCGCAATGTCAATAACGTTCATCGTTGCAAAGGAGAAGAATATGGACACCTACTATCACCCGCACGATTTGGGGAAGTTCGCCGACATGGGCAAGGGCAACAAGGAGCTGTGGGACAAATTCATGGCCTACTATGGGGCCGTGTTCAAGGAAGGCGCGTTGACGGAGCGGGAAAAGGCCCTGATCGCCCTAGCCGTTTCCCACACCGTGCAATGTCCCTATTGTATTGACGCCTACACGCAGGCCAGTCTGGAAAAAGGCTCGAACATCGAGGAGATGACGGAAGCGGTCCACGTGGCCTGCGCCATCCGCGGCGGCGCCTCGCTCGTGCACGGTGTGCAGATGCGGAACGTGGCGGAGAAATTATCGATGTAGCCTACGCGCGGAAGGATTCAAATTCTCGATCGGCCTTCGCGGCCATATAGAAATCGCTTTCCGTCAGCCCGTTGATCTTGTGAGTCCAGATCTCGATCCCGCACTTGCCCCAGGCCAGATAGAGATCAGGATGATGCCCCTCTGCTTCAGCCACCGCGCCCACCTTGTTCACGAAGGCCAGCGCCTGCGCGAAATCCTGGAAGGTATACAGCCGCTCCAGGTGGCCCTTTTGATTCAGGTTCCATCCCCGGCCCAGTTGTTTGAGCAGCTCGTCCGCCCTGGCTTTCTCCACCGGCGGCACGCCGCCCCGGCACGGCACGCATTTGTTGTCAGCTAGTCCCATGGTTGCCCCCCTTTTTCAGCGTTCGTCTATTATGAGGGAGCGATGCGTTGCAAAGTCAACGGTTCGCTGACCCCACGCAACGTCGGCGTCCATTCCTGGATGACGGCGGCTTTCTCCCGTTCCAGCGCCTCTCGCACGCGTAGGTCTTCCGCCAACACCTTCGTCAGCACGACATCGCCTCCCTGGCTCTCTCTCTGCAGACGCGCGGCGATGTTCACGGTCCGGCCGAAGTAGTCCAGCCGCCCGTTGGCGTTGATCGCGATCGCCGGCCCGTGGTGCACGCCCAGCCGCATCACCAACGGCCGCCGGTCAGGCCAGCGGGCATTGAAGGCGGGAAGGTCACGTTGAATCAGGAGAGCGCAGCGCACGGCGTCAGCCGGCTGATGAAAGACCGCCATGACCGCGTCTCCGATGGTTTTGACGATGGCTCCCTGGCACAGGGCGATCCGTTCCTTCAAAAAA
The DNA here is from genome assembly GCA_031413335.1 of Nitrospirota bacterium. Taxonomy (GTDB): domain Bacteria; phylum Nitrospirota; class Nitrospiria; order Nitrospirales; family Nitrospiraceae; genus 2-02-FULL-62-14. The sequence continues at coordinate 5,583 of JANOEZ010000375.1, read as the reverse complement.
TCGAAATGGCGGCGCACGTGCCCGTAGGCCGGTGCGTCGCCGCTCTCTTCGTACAGACGCGTGGACGCCTGCAGATCACTGAACAGAATGGTGACCGATTCCACACCGATGTCCTGGCCGGGCGCCAACACTTCCGAGCCGAACAGATCGCGGAACTCCTGCATCGTCGCAACTTCCGCGGCCGTCACCGCATGTTCATCCCAGCGCAGGCGCTCCAGCACGACCGCAATGGTCTTCGACGATTGATTGTCCCATCGCCATGTCACCGGGCCGGGAGCAAACTGCGTCCCCGGCCGGCTCCAGCCCTCGTCGCGATAGACGAAGGCCTGGCCATCCGGCCGAGCCCCCGGCGCCGGCGATAGTTGTGCGGCGTGGTTTGCGCGCAGGATGCGTATGCGGTAAGGCTCCTCCTGCAACGTGCAGGAGAGTTCGTACGCCTCGCCGGGCTTCAGCACATGCTGGACGAGAATGTGGGGGGCGCTGTAGGGGCCGCCGAAGCAATAGACGGCCTCGTGCGCGTCGCGGATGGCCGGATGGATGCGGAACCGCAGCTCCACGGACCGGTCGAGATTCGTCTCATAGCTGATCCCGCAGGTGTCGCAATGGAACTTCGGCGGGACGAGGGCGAGCGTGTCCGGCTCGAGCTTGGGAACCCGGCAGTTGGGGCACAGCAGTTCCCACATCAAGCTGAGGAGGCCGGCTTTCGTGGCGTAGAGACAGACGCGGAGGGTGTCGAGCCGCGGTGTTCCCAAGCGGGCAGCCAGGGCATAGGGCTGCATCCGGACGACGTCCTCATCGCCGGCCTCCGCCAGATGCCGGATCAGCCGGCCGACGATCCGCTGATCCAGCGAGGGCATGTCGTAGAGTCGTGACGCCCGCTGCGCCAGCAGGGCCGCGTCCGCCAGGCTGCGCGACGTCGAACCGATCAAGAGCGGCGCGAGCCCGTCGTGCGTCCGCTGCGCCAGCGCTTCGCAGAACACCCGGCTGCAATAATCCCAGGTGCGCTTCATCGTGAGCCGGCCGACCAGTGGAATGGCGATCGCGCCGAGCAGGTTGCGCGGCGTCATTTCGGCGAACACGCGCACGCGGCTTCCGCTTCCATGCGGTTCGACCTCCACGCCGCCGCGGAACCGGGCCATTGGTCCCTTCGTGAAATCCCGCTGGACGACGTAGCGGCGCTCGCGGACCCATTCGAACGGGTATTCGATCCAGCTCAACGGAATGACACCGTACAGCCAGGTCTCCACCGGCCGGCCGAGCCCGTCGCCGTCGAGCGGGCCGGGCTGAACAGGCGGCAGGCCGACGGCGCGGTTCAACTTGTCGGTGCGGGCCAGCACGTCCCACACCAGAGAGACCGGCACGTCAACGGTCCATTCCTTGGAAAGCAGGCGCGGCGAGAATGACATGGCTTACTCCGTGCTTTCAGGAACTCCACCGGAGGAAGCCAGGTCACGTTCCTGAATTTTATCCGGATTGAATTTCACGGCGGCCTTGGTCATGCGGTCGAGGGCTTCGTCGAATGAGAGCGGCGGAGCGTCCTTCGGCCGGAAGCGGATGGGATTGATCCGCGCCACGACGAAGCTCTTGAGATAGGGGCTGGTGAGCCCCTTGGCCTTCAAGGCCTCGACCTGTTTGACCACCAGATCATCCAGTGCCAGCACCGTCTTCGCATGCTCCTGCCGCACGACCAGCGCCGCGCGCAGCGGTTTCGCCAGGAACTGCTCCACGCGTTTCAGCACCGGATGGTAGGCGCCTCCGCTGAAACGCGGCCGTTCCTCATAGCAGAGGCCGAGCGTGATAAAGGCCGGCTCCTCGAACTCCAGCGCGTAGTGCGCTTCGCTCACGTGATCGAGTTCCGCCAATTCGCGGTACATGCGGATGACCTCCAGCGCCTTCTCTCGCAGGTTGTGCGCTTTTTCCGTGTTCAGCGCCAGAATCTGATAGGCCGTGCCGGCTTCCGGGATCACGATCGCCGTGATGCTCCTGGCGCCCAGCGTCCGCATGGCCGACAGCCGGTGGTTCCCGTTCGGCGTCCAGTACTTGGTATCGCCGCCTTTCGGAGCGCGCACGGTGATGATCGGGTCAAGAAACCGGCCCAGTTTCCCGATTACGGCTTCTAATTTACGGACGTGCGTGTCGGACAGATTGCGCTGATAGGGGGTGGGCTCGACCAAATCGATCGGCAGGGCGGCCATCACGACCCATTTGCCGCCATAGGGCTCCCGATAGATGGACAGCACCTTGCCGCCATCGCCTTCAATGGCCCGATGCAGGTCCGCCACCTCGCCCGGCGGGGCCGCCGCCTGCAATTCCGTTGCGATCAATCCCGTCGAGGCGCCGGCCGGTTTGCGGCGGCGTCTGGCGCCTTTGGGCAACGGCGATTTCCGCGCTTTCTTCTCAGCCATGGAATGATATGGTAGGGAAGTCGCATGGCAAAAGAAAGCCCCACCAACAACACCCTTCGCATCGGCCATCGAGGCGCCTGTGGCCATGCGCCCGAAAATACCCTCGCGTCCATCGAACAGGCCATCGCGCTGAAATGTGATCTGACGGAAGTGGATGTTCAACGGACCGCCGACGGATCGCTCATTTTATTGCACGACGAGCGCGTGGACCGCACGACGAACGGCAAGGGGCCCGTTGCCGACATGAACCTGGAGGATGTCCTGAAGCTCGACGCCGGCCGTGGCCAGAAGATTCCGACGCTCGAAGAGGCACTCACAACGGCCCATGGCCGGATCGGCCTGGTCCTGGAACTCAAGGCCGAGGGTCTGGCCTACGACGTCTGCGGAATCGTCCGCGCCAGCGGCTTTCCCGGCGAGATCATCTATGCCTCGTTCCTGCACGATGAATTGCAGCACGTCCGCCGAGCCGACCCGGATGCCAAAACGCTGGTTCTGTTCAAACGACTCCCCAAGAATCCTGCCTCTGAAGCCACCAGGCTCCAGGCCACGCACGTGGGCCTGCGGTTCGATACAGCCACACGGCCGCTCGTGAAGGCGCTCCACAAGTCACGCCTCACGGTGTTCGTCTATACCGTCAACAAATGGGCAGACATTGCCAGGATGCGCACGCTGGGCGTGAACGGGATCGTGTCGAACTTTCCCGACAGAATATAGTTCTCACTTTCACGCCCCGCACACAATTGAACAGGCGTTCAACTTTGTTCATCTTCTCATCCGATTAATCCACATACAAATCAATAGCTTGTGCACGTGATAAAACGGCATCGGTCCTGCTCTATCCCTGGGCATTACTCACTTGCTCCAGGGAGAATGACCATGAACAGACAGGACTTGGAAGCGACGACGGTCATCGGATCTGACACGATCATCACCGGAACCATCCGCGCGCAGGGCACGATCTTGATTGACGGGAGGGTCGAAGGAGATATCTGTACGGACGACGTTCTGATGATCGGCGAAACCGCGGTGGTGGTCGGGAATATTTATGCCGGCTCCGTCATCTGCCGCGGCATGATCGTCGGCGACATCGTGGCCTCGGAGGAAGTGGCGCTGCTGGACTCGGCCTCGTTGAACGGCACGGTACGCGCCCCCGTCTTCTTAGTGGACGACGGCGCGCTGCTCACCGACAATGTGGAAGCGGCCTACGAAACTGAAGAACTGTCCGACGACGAGGACGTGTTACCCATCCGCGCCGTGGCATAGCGCGACAAGGCGTAACACATCGCAACCAGCACTAGATCCTCCAGCGGCGAATACCAGCGGAGCGGCTGAGGGAAAAACACACCGAAGCAGCCGCAGTTCGACAACTCTAATCCTCTTAGCAACGAGATCGTCATCCACACCACATAGCCGGCATTCAGCCACAGCGCGACGAGCGCGCTGGTCCGTAGACGCCAGCCTGATAACAGCCACACACCCACCACGAATTCGAATCCCGTTACCATCACTGCCACGGGCCAGAGCGTGACATCGGGAAAGGCCCGGTAGGTTCTGAGCACCTCGGCGAAGCCGGGCAGATCGAGTGATTTCCCAAGCGCCGACCCAAAAATGATCGTGCCGATGAACAGTTGAAAGGTCCAGCGGACGGCGGTCTTCATTCGCGAGGAAGTCAGTGTGTCAATCACGAGACAGATCGTAACGGGCCATGCACGATCGGTCAACTAGGCAATTCTTTCCCCATCGAAGGCCGACTTCTCCAACCCTTGCGCTCTTTACTCGTTCTTCTCCCTTCAGCAACGCAGCTTTTCGACCGAAAGAGTACAGCGACGGCTGACACGCTTCCTGCTCAATCTCAGAAGCGGGTCATCCCTCATCGTAATCGTAGATGAACGCCCCCGGCTTCGGTAGAAGTCAGGGGCGTTTGTATTTGTAGGCGATTGCCTCCACTTGTAGGTGCAAACAAACAGTAGCCCCACCCTCTTATCTCTTTTTCCGCCGACACCAGCCTGCATCCGTAATCGGACTAAGTCTCTCGAACCTATTGAACCATCGGAGTATTTCTGACTGTCTCGATCCCGTCACGATCAGGGCACCCAATCACACTGAAACGGCATGCTTCCTGCGCATAGGGATAGCGGTGAGGTTCGCCTCGTGAGCACAGTGCGAAAGGAGACTGCCATGTTTCAGGAACATGATGAATCTGCGCAGCAGTACGGTGCCAGGGTGACTGCAGTGGACCGCCTGTCCCAAGAACTCGCATCGTTACTGGGTGGTGACGCTGTCGCGCAGGAGATGACGGCGCTCGTGGATGCCCGCACCATATTCAAAGGCGTGATCCGGTACGACGGCACCGTGCGCATCGACGGCAGGGTCGAGGGCGAGATTCACACAAGGGGCGTGCTGCTGGTCGGGAAGGATGCCGTTATTCGAGCCAAGGTCTATGCCGGCACGCTCGTCAGTTGCGGTCGGATCATCGGCGACGTCATCGCGACGGAGAAGATCTCTCTGCTCGCGCCGGCCATCCTCAAGGGATCCGTGACGACGCCGCTCCTCTCCATGGAAGAAGGCGTGCGTCTCATCGGAACGACGGACATGCCAGACGATCAAGAAGAGAATCTGGAGATCCTGTGCGCGACGGACCGAGAGGAAGTGGCAAGAGTGGGCTGAGAGAAAAACTTTATGGCCCGCCATGAGCGAAACGGGGGAATCACTCCAAGAGTGACTCCCCCGCGAGTCGAATGGTGGAGGCGGGGGGAGTTGAACCCCCGTCCGAAGACCTTCAGCGCATCAGACCTACATGCTTAGCCGATTGTTTAAGTTTCGCAGCCGCCCACGCCCATCGGCAGGCTTAGAACAGCCGCTAGCCCAGAAAGTTCTCGTCCGCAGCCGCTGAGCACCAGCCTTGGACCAGCCCGCTGCATCGCGCCCCTTCCACCCACGCGGGCCTCAGATGGAGAGACGTCACGGCTTAAGCCGCGAGTGCCAGTTCTTGATTGGCAGTTGCGTTTTCCCGGAGGTTTAACGAGACCCCGAGAGCTCGGTAAAATTTAGACTATCACCTTTGAATTTTATTTGTATATCTCGATTATTACCAAATACATCCAATATTCGCAAAAATAATCGAAAATATTTCGAGAGACTATCGTTTAAGATAAAAATTGGATGATGTAATTTATAA
>JANOEZ010000374.1:0-3137 GCA_031413335.1 Nitrospirota bacterium | reverse complement strand
ATATGGACCTGCCAAAGTGGTTCATTCCAACAAAGGTCAAAATAGTCGGATCAATGCAGTGACTGAATTTAAAGAAGGCAAGCTTCGTGTCTTGGTTTCTACTGATGTTGCGTCACGCGGAATAGATGTTACCAATGTGTCGCACGTGATTAATTTTGATGTGCCTATTGTGTATGAGGACTATGTGCATCGCATCGGCCGCACCGGCCGAGCTTTTCAAAGTGGCAAAGCGATTACACTGGTTACTGATTCAGAGAAATATCATATCGATAAAATTCAAAAAATAATTCGAGAGAAGATTCCTATAAAGAAACTTCCTGATCAAGTGCTAATTGCAGAAACACCTCGTGAAGAGTTGCAAGACATGGCGAGAGAAATTGATCGTCAAAAACGCTATGAAGACCCAGAGTTCAAGGGTGCGTTTCACGAGAAAAAAATAATTCGATAAGCTGAGAGTTAGCTGATTCAATCGTTAATCATTGAATCAGCTAAATCCATTTATCCATTCATCGAAATCAGAAACTCTTCATTATTGCGAGTTCCCTTCATTTTGGATTGTAAGAATTCCATGGCCTCAACCGGATTCATGTCAGCCATGAATTTGCGTAAGATCCATACGCGCTGTAGTTCTTCTTCTTTCATTAACAGGTCTTCACGTCTGGTTCCCGAAGCAGGCACATCGATCGCTGGATAAACCCTTCTGTTGGATAATTTGCGATCCAATACCAATTCCATATTGCCTGTTCCTTTAAACTCTTCAAAGATAACCTCATCCATTTTAGAGCCGGTGTCAATCAATGCAGTAGCGATGATGGTAAGCGATCCGCCATTCTCAATTTTACGAGCGGCACCGAAAAAGCGTTTTGGTTTATGCAATGCATTTGCGTCTACACCGCCGGAAAGAATTTTACCGGAAGAAGGAATAACAGTATTGTATGCTCTTGCTAAACGCGTCAAAGAGTCCAAAAGAATAACCACATCGTGTCCGCACTCTGTCATGCGTTTTGCTTTCTCCAATACGATGCTGGCAACTTTTACATGGCGCTCGGCCTGTTCATCAAAAGTAGAAGCGATTACCTCCGCCTTTACGCTGCGTGCCATATCCGTTACCTCCTCAGGGCGCTCATCAATGAGTAGCACAATCAGATATACTTCAGGATGGTTTTCAGCTATTGCGTTGGCAATATTTTTAAGTAAAACAGTCTTACCTGTTTTAGGCTGGGCCACAATCATACCACGCTGTCCTTTTCCGATTGGAGCAAATAGATCCAGAATGCGGGTAGACATGTTATCATGGGTGGTACTTAACTTTAGCTTTTGCTCTGGGAAGAGTGGCGTTAAGTATTCGAAAGCTACTCGATCACGAATTTCTTCCGTAGTTTTTCCATTTACGCTATCTACTTTCAGTAAAGCAAAATATTTTTCACCTTCTTTTGGCGGGCGGATTTGACCTCGTACGGTATCTCCTAATTTTAACCCGAATAATTTAATTTGAGAGGGGGATACATAAATATCATCAGGGCTGGCCAAATAATTATAATCTGAAGAGCGAAGAAAGCCATAGCCGTCTTGCATAATTTCCAGAACTCCTTCATTTGAAACAACTCCATCAAAATCTTTTACCAGGTTTTCGCGTCTGGGTTGTTGCTGTTGATTGGGGTTTTGATTTGGATTAGCAGGTCTTTCCTGACGAGCTTCCGGTTGGGTAGGAGTTTCAATATTTCCTGATGGTGCCTCAGAGGTTATTTCCGTTGGCTCTTCAAAACTTGTAACGCTCTGGTCTATCTCAAAGTCAAGTGACTTAAGCATCTCTTCGCTGCTTGGTTCTTCATTTCCTTGTTCAGTTGGTTCCTCTTTTTTAGTCGGGGCTACATTTTCACGCTTGCGTGGACGCATTTTTCTTTCTGTGTCCTGTTCAGGAGCTTGTTTTTTAGGTGCAGGTTTTTCCGAGGAGACAGCTTGATGATCTAAGATTTTGTAGACCAATTCTTCCTTCGTTAATTTTTTGGCGTTTTTGACACCGAGGCCTTCGGCCAAATCTTTTAGCTCAGAAATGAGCTTGTCATTGAGTTCATCAATTGTGTGCATGTAGGATTAAATAGAAGGGTTAGAGAACAAAAATATTTTTTTAATGAAGAATGCCGGTAGACAGCAACAGACAAAACGTTACACCACTATAGACCTAAGAAGAAATAAAGTACCAGAATATTTATTGATTGTTGGTCAGCGAGACCGCATTGACCCTGCAAGTATAAGGCAAAATTTGAATACAATCAAACCAGCACAAAAATTATTGGTTATTTTTGACCCCTTAATCCATATATATGTTGCAATTGCATGTTTTACGTGAGGAGACTGATAGAGTGATTGAAGGTTTGGCTAAAAGAAACTTCAAGGATTCAGAAGCGGTGGTTTTGAAAACCCTTGATTTAGACAAAGCCAAAAGAGCTGTTCTTACTGATATTCAAGAAAGGGAATCTCAATCTAATTTGGATTCAAAAAAAATAGGAGAGTTGATGAAGGCTGGAAAAGCCGATGAAGCGACTACCTTACGTAATCAAGTAAATCAGGCAAAGCAGATTATAAAGGATAATCAGACTCGCCTAGAACAAATAGATAAGGAGTTAACACAGCTTTTGTACCTCATCCCGAATGTGCCTGCTTCAAAAGTTCCTGCCGGAAAAAGTGCGGAAGCCCGCGCAATTCTGGGGCCTGTGCGGGGATCACGGCGTCCTGGTTTCAGCATCCAATGGGAAAAACTACCTTGTCACGTTTAATTGCCATGCGAATGCCGGAGTGTGGCGTGTCGATATTACCTTGAACCAGGCAGGCCGCACAGAGGCGCAGCAGAACGCCGACAATCTGCTGTTGATCCCGACACGTTTCGGCAGCACGAATGATGGTCATTTGACCTCCGTGCAGGTGGGACCGAATGCCAATTGGATCTTTTACGACTCGGAGAATTTCTCGAATGATCCCTATAATGGAGGGGTGCTGGGATGGGTCGCCTACAATCAAGAGGTGATGGCGGTAAATGTCCTGACGGGAGAAATCCGGCGATTGGCGCATCACCGGTCGCGTGGGTTGACCTCCTCCGGCGTGGCCTACTACGCGCAGCCGCGTATTAGCTGCTCATG
>JANOEZ010000373.1:0-2467 GCA_031413335.1 Nitrospirota bacterium | reverse complement strand
CCTTGTTCTACCCGCCACAGGCCTGTGACTATTTCATCGCCACGGCTTTTACTTCTTTGACGGTCGTCAGACCATTGAGGGTTTTCTCGATGCCGTCCTGCACCAGGGTGGTCATCCCGTCCTCCATGGCGCCCTGGACCATCTGTTCGGTCTTGGCCTTGGTCTGAATGAGCATTTTCATGTTATCCGTTCCGATCATGAGCTCATGGATGCCGACCCGGCCTTTGAATCCGCCCCGCTTACAGGTGTCGCAGCCCTTCGGGCGATGCAGCATGAACTTATCGTCGTAGGGGGGGCGGTTGTGCTTCTCCCACCATTTCTTGCCGTACAAAGTGACCAGTTCGTCGTACTCTTCCTGGGAGGGGTGATACTTCTCTTTGCAGTCCTTGCAGAGCCGCCTCGCCAACCGCTGGGCCAGCACACCGAGCATGGCGTCGGCAAAGCTGAAAGAGTCGCATCCCATGTCCAGCAAGCGGGTGATGGTTTCGACCGCGCTGTTGGTGTGGAGCGTGCTGAGTACCAGGTGGCCGGTCAGCGAAGCCTCAATGCCTGTTTCGGCCGTTTCTTTATCGCGCATCTCACCGACCATGATGACGTCGGGGTCGGCGCGGAGAAAGGCGCGCATGGCTATCGCAAAGGTGAAGCCGATCTTCGGTTGCACCTGCACCTGGCGCAGCCCGTATTGCGTGATTTCGACCGGGTCCTCGGCGGTCCAGATCTTCCATTCCGGTTCGTTGATGTTGCCGAGCACGGAGTGCAGCGTGGTGGTTGTGCCTGATCCGGTCGGTCCCACGCAGAGGATGATGCCGTAGGGCACCTCGGAAATCCGCTTGAGCTCACGCAGGTTGCGATCCGTGAATCCCATTTTATCCAGCGGCACCGGTTCGCTCGCCGCAAGGATACGCATGACCACGTCTTCGTTGTAGCCAGTGGTCGGGATGGTCGCCACGCGCAGCTCGATTTCCTTGTCGGACATTTTGAACTTGATCTTGCCGTCCTGGGGCTTCCGCCGCTCGGCGATATCCAGGCTGGCCATGATTTTGAAGCGGGAGACGACGGCGCGCCGGAACGCCGGCGGAATTTTCATGTATTCCAAGCACGAGCCGTCGACGCGGAACCGGACGACCGTTTCCCTTTTTTCGCCGTAGGGCTCGATGTGAATGTCGGACGCGTTCTGTTTGTAGGCGTCAATAATGATTTTATTGGCGAGCTTGACGACGGTGCTGTCGTTCTCGCTCATGGCGGAGTCGGCCGAGGCGTCGGCTGCGGCTTCTTCGGTGGACTCGTCGACCATCATGGCCTGGAGTTCATCAAGGCTGCCAGGATCAGTCAGGCCCGGGACGCCCGGTTGGGCGGTCGCCGCGCCGGTGGCCCGTTTCACGAACTGGCCGATATCGCGGCGCAGGCAGACGGAAAACTTGATGCTCTGGCCGGGGAAGCTGCGCTTGATGTCCTGAATCTTGTCCAGATCGTTGGGGTCGTCGATCAGGACTTCGATGACGGTTTTGTCTCGCCGCAGGGGCATCCAGAAGTTCTTTTTCAAGAACTCGATGTTCAGCGGCTTGATCAGTTCCGGATCGGGGATGATCTTCTCGTCGTACTCGACATGGGGGCACTTGTAGAACTGGCTGAGGGACTTGACCAGCTCGGTCTTGGGGATTTTGTATTTGTCCAGCAGGATGGTTTCAAGATCCTGGGTTCCTTTGCGCGATTCGGCGATGGCGTTGTCGAGCTCAGCCTGCGTGATGCGGTTGCCGGCGACCAGCGCGCCGAATTTCGTGGGGGCCCGTTTGGCCAGTTTCTGGAGGTTTTGAAACGCGATGCCCAGGCCCTTGCTGATTTCCGCAACCGCTTCCTCGTCCTTCTTCGTAAAGCGCGTGCCGCTCTTTTTGTTGATGAGCTGGATGACGCCCATCAGGTATTTGTTTTCCGCCAGGATGGGATAGCTGAGCACCTGCCTGGTCTTGAACCCGCTTTTCTTGTCCCACGAACCGTCATGCCCCAGCGCCGGGTGGATGTTGGCCAGTTCGGTTTTGTTGTAGGCGTCGGCGATATTGGCCGGGCGCAGATACTTCGCGGTGAATCCCACGATGCTTTGCTCGTTGATCGGGACGCGGATTTCCTGGATCGCATCGAGGTGCGCGGCACGGGAGAAGATTTCCTTCTTTTCGGTGTCGATCGCGTAAATCGTGACTTCTTCAGTCTCGAAGAGATTCAAGAGATCCTTGTGCAGGTCGAGAATGATCTGGTCGAGATCTTTCGCCGAATGGATGAGGTTGGTGATGCGCTTGACCTCTTCCGCGTAGGCGATTTTTTGCTGGAGCTCTTGAACGTTGTCGGGCGCGACCTTGATATCCGGCACGGGGTTCCTCCTGTTTGTCGTGCGAAGTCAACCAAGTGTGCTGGTGTATTTTGATATTTAGACTAGGACGAAATGCATTGAAACGCAAGAGCCCAGATAAGCCTT
>JANOEZ010000372.1:0-2562 GCA_031413335.1 Nitrospirota bacterium | reverse complement strand
GGACATGGTCCGCGTCCGACGCCTGCAGGCCCAGGGCCAGGCGCAGGACCGCATAGGCGAAGACCTCGTCGCAATGGAACTTGCCGCCATGGGTTGCGAGGATGGGAAGCGGGCCGGCGGGCATGGGGTGCGATCCAGTGCAGATGAGCCGGCGCGGATGGCGCGCCACCGCCAGGGTGCCTAGCGGGGCATGGGCGGGCCGTCTACCGCCCCCCCGTTTTCCTTGGCGCCGCCGACCCGCTCCCGGCGTGACGCCCGGGCCGATTCACCCTATCTATTGGCCATGCCCGCCGACACGCTCTCCATCGCCCTCGCCCAGATCAACCCCCACGAGGGCGCCATCACCACCAACGCCGCCCGCATCCGCGCCGCGCGGGCGGAGGCGGCCCGGCAGGGTGCGGACCTGCTCGTCACCCCCGAATTCTCCATCGCCGGCTACCCGCCCGAGGATCTGGTGCGCAAGCCGGCCTTCGTCGCGGCCTGCGAAGCCGCGATCGAGGAGCTCGCGCGCGAGACCGCCGATGGCGGGCCGGGCCTGATCGTGGGCGGCCCCTGGCAGGATGGCGAACGCCTGTACAACGCCGCCTTCGTGCTCGATGGCGGCAAGATCGTCGCGCGGCGGGCGAAGCACGAACTGCCCAATTACGGCGTCTTCGACGACAAGCGGGTCTTCGATCCCGGCCCGGCACCGGGGCCCGTGCCCTTCCGCGGCTTCCGCATCGGCCTGATGGTCTGCGAGGATTGGTGGTTTCCCGCCGTGTCCGAGACCCTGGCGGAATCGGGCGCCGAGATCCTGCTCTCGATCAACGGCTCGCCCTTCGAGGCGGAAAAGCACCTCGCGCGGGTGGACCTCGCCGTCGCGCGCGTGGTCGAGACCGGGCTGCCCTTCGTCTTCCTCAACCAGATCTGCGGCCAGGATGAGCTGGTGTTCGAGGGCGCATCCTTCGTGATGAACGCCGACCGCACGCTCACGCATGTGCTGCCCATGTTCGCCGAGGATATCCGCCTCACCACCTGGACGCGCGCGGGGTCTCGGCTGGATTGCGCGCCCGGCGCGCTGGCGCCGCCGCTCAGCCGCGACGCGCAGATCTATGGCGCCATGGTGCTCGGCCTGCGCGACTATGTTGAGAAGAACCGCTTTCCGGGGATCGTGCTGGGGCTGTCGGGCGGCATCGACAGCGCCATCTCCGCCGCCGTCGCGTGCGACGCGCTGGGTAAGATCTGCCGGTCCTCAGGGACGTGCAGAGCCTGCGCGATGTCAACTATGTCGTCAGCCTGGCGGCGGGCAGCACCGGCATCGAAACCTGGTATGTGTTCGGCAAGGACAAATATAAATTCGAGTTGGGGGGCGGTTGCACCGGCGTCATCGCGCCGGGCCTCTATCCGCTGCTGCGCAGCGGCCAGCTCAACGGCCTGATCGGGGGATTGCGCGGTGCGGCTGAGTATGAAGTCCTGATCGGCAGGACGGGCAAGGCCGTCGCCGGAATGGACGCACAGTCGGCAACGCACTTCGCCATCATCCTTCTGGTCGTCCTGTGCAACATATTCTACCTGCTGATCCGGGTATCGAACCGCCAACCCGGACAGAACCGGAGCTAACGCGCATGTCGTTTGAAATCATAGTCGGCGCATGGGTGGCGACAGGGTTGACCCTGTTCATCCTGACGTTTCTCTATCAGGACAACCCGCTCTTCAAGCTCGCCGAACATCTGTACGTCGGGGTCTCGGTCGGCTATGCCATCGTCAAAACCTACGATACCGTGGCCATCCGGTTGATCTACGAACCCATGATCAAGCAGGGGGACTGGTCGCTGCTCATCCCGCTGGCGATCGGCGCGCTCATGCTGACACGCTACGTCCCCAAGGCTGCCTGGATGTCCCGCATCGCCTTTGCCTTCGTCGTCGGCGTCGGGTCGGGCCTGACGATTCCACGGGTCATCTCATCCTATATTCTCAAGCAAATCGAGGATACCGTTCGCCCCCTGGCAGTCCTCGCAACGGACGGGAACGCGACGTTCACCTATAGTCTGCTCGACCCGGCCAGCAACTTGAATGCCATCGTACTTCTGATCGGCGTGGTGTCCGTCCTGTTCTACTTTTTCTTCTCCGTCGAGCACACGGGGCCTGGAAAAGCCGTCGCCCGAACCGGCATCATCTTCCTGATGATTGCGTTCGGCGCCGCCTTCGGGTACACCGTCATGGCACGCATGTCCCTGCTCATCGGACGGCTCACCGATTTGATCGAATTTTCACAGCCGCAGTACGGGCGGGCAACCTGGTGGCTGCTGGTCATCACGGTCGTCACATTGTTCGCATTTCATGCGCGCCGAAAAGATACGGAGCCTCCGCCATGACCGAACCGGCGCAACGCGTGCGGCCCTTTCCGCTTCTGAGGAACCTCCAATTCTCTCCGTTGAAGGAGGGGGAGGAGCAATACATCGTGCTCTGGGACCCCAGCGGACTGAGCACAGAAAAACTCATTGTGCCGCTCAGCTACTTCTACCTGCTCAAGTTTTTTGACGGCGAACATTCGCTGGAGCAAGTCTCCGCCGAATACCTCAG
>JANOEZ010000371.1:0-2120 GCA_031413335.1 Nitrospirota bacterium | reverse complement strand
CCCCAGAAAAACATGGCCGACATACAACTGGAAAAAATCTACGAGCCGAAGCAGGTCGAAGACCGGTGGTACCGAGTGTGGGTCGAGAAGGGCTACTTTCATGCGCCCCTCGCCCATTCCGGCGAGCCCTATACCATCGTCATCCCGCCGCCGAACGTCACCGGCTCACTCCACATCGGCCATGCGCTGAACAACACCATTCAGGACATCCTCATTCGCTGGCATCGGATGCAGGGCCGTAATGCCCTGTGGGTTCCCGGCATGGACCATGCCGGCATCGCCACGCAAAACGTTGTCGAACGCCAGCTCTCAGCCGAGGGTTCCTCGCGCGAACAATTGGGACGCGAAAAATTCGTGGAGCGTGTCTGGGCGTGGAAGAAACAGTCAGGCGGAACGATCATTCAGCAACTGAAGCGGCTTGGGGCATCGTGCGATTGGTCCCGTGAGCGCTTCACCATGGACGAGGGCCTCTCGAAAGCCGTTCGCGAAGTCTTCGTCCGACTCTATGAAGACGGCCTCATCTATCGTGGCGAGCGGCTCATCAACTGGTGCCCGCGCTGTCTCACGGCTCTCTCGGACATCGAAGTTGAGCATGAAGATACCAAGGGCAAGCTGTATCACATTCGCTATCTGCTGGCGGACGATCCGAATACGTTCCTGACCGTTGCCACGACCAGGCCCGAGACGATGCTGGGCGACACGGCCGTGGCCGTGCATCCGGAAGATCCACGCCATCGTCATTTGATCGGCAAGAAGGTCCGTCTACCGCTCACCAGTCGCGAGATTCCAATCGTCGGGGATTCAATATTGGTGGATCTGGAATTCGGCACCGGCGCGGTCAAAATCACTCCCGCACACGACTTTAATGACTTCGAAGCCGGGGAGCGGCACAAGCTGCCACGCCTGGCCATCTTCAATCATCTGGCACAACTCGATCCGAAGGGGCTCAAGGCTGCTGGAGTCGAAGAAGCCATCGCGCAGGAGATCCAGAACCTGCCCGTGAGCAAGGCCAGGCCGAAGGTCGAGCAGGCCCTCAAATCGCGCGACCTGTTGGTCAAAACAGAAGATCACAAGATGGCGCTCGGCAAGTGTTACCGCTGCAAGACCGTGGTCGAGCCCTATCTCTCTCCGCAATGGTTCGTGAAAATCAAACCATTGGCCGAACCGGCCATCAAAGCCGTCGAGGACGGGCGGATTCGCATTGTCCCTGAAGGCTGGACGAATAATTATCTCGGCTGGATGCGGGACATCAAAGACTGGTGCATCTCGCGGCAGATCTGGTGGGGCCATCGAATCCCGGCCTGGTACTGCACCGCGTGCAACCGGACAGCGATGGCAGAAACCGCCACCTCGACTCCATCGCAGCGCGCCTACACTTTTCTCGCCACGGCGAAACCCCTGGTCGGACGCACTGCGCCGGCCCAGTGCCCGACCTGCCAGCAAAAGGACTTCATCCAGGAACCGGATGTCCTCGACACCTGGTTCTCATCCGCCCTCTGGCCCTTCTCCACACTCGGCTGGCCCGAACAAACGCCTGACCTGAAAAAGTTCTATCCGACTTCGACGCTGGTCACCGGCCTCGACATTCTGTTCTTCTGGGTTGCCCGCATGATCATGATGGGGCTCAAATTCATGGGCGACGTGCCGTTCCGCGACGTCTACATCCACGCTCTGGTCCGTGACGCCGAAGGCCAGAAGATGAGCAAGTCCAAGGGCAACGTCGTCGATCCCCTTCACGTGATGGAGCAATACGGGACCGACGCCTTGCGCTTTACCCTGGCTTCCATGGCCTCGCCGGGACGCGACATCAAGCTGGCTGAGGAGCGGATCGAGGGCTATCGCAACTTCGCCAACAAAATCTGGAACGCAGCCCGGTTCATCCTCATGAATCTCGATGGCCCGCGTGAAATAGTCGCGCCGAAGGATCGTCCCTTTGCCGACCGTTGGATCCTGAGTCGGCTGAACAAGACGATCCGCGATGTGAACGCCGCGCTCGACCAGTACCGGTTCGATCAGGCCTCAAGCCATCTCTATCAATTCATCTGGCACGAGTACTGCGACTGGTATCTGGAAATGATTAAACCGTCGCTGCAAAACAAAGACTCCGCCGAGGCCAAACG
>JANOEZ010000370.1:0-1026 GCA_031413335.1 Nitrospirota bacterium | reverse complement strand
GGCACCGTGCCGTTGATCGGCGACCTGGCAGTTCGCGTGCTCCGTGGCGGACAGACGCTCGGAGCATTGACTCTCTCACGCTTCTTCGCGGTGCATGTGCTGTTTCTACCGGCCACGATCGCCGCGCTGGTGCTGCTCCATCTGTTCATTCTCCGCTGCGTGGGGCCGGCCGGACCCTGGACCGGCGGGTCCGAGCGCCGACAGCGCCCCGCGCAGGTTCCGCAGCCGTCCGGCGTGCCCGTGGGGGGAGTCGTCGAGCGCCGCGTGCGGACCAGCGAAACGTTTTATCCCAGACAGGTCTTCATGGACGCGGTGGTGATGCTGGGAATATTCTCGGTGGTGGCTGCCCTTGCGCTGGCCGTCCCGTTTCCTCTCGCCGACAAGGCCGATCCCTCGGACACCACGTTCGTGCCGATTCCTGAATGGTACTTCCTTTTTTATTACCAGTTGTTGAAGTACGTGCACGGGCCGCTGGAGCCGCTGGGGACGTGGATTCTGCCGGCGCTGTTTTTTCTTGCGCTCTTCTTCTGGCCGTTTCTGGACCGCAATCCGGCCCGCCGTCCGACAAGGCGTCCCCTCGCGCTGGGGGCCGGCGTCGCGTTTCTCGTGATGGTCTTTGCCTTGCTGGGCATCTCGATCCATGATCTGCGCGCGCTGCCGCGGGTGGATCCGGCCGTGGCAAAGGGCAAGGCTGTGTTTGCGCGGTTCGGCTGCACGGGCTGCCATCGGATTCACGGAGAAGGCGGCGCGGTGGGGCCTGACCTGTCGCTCGTCGGAGATGCGAGGCCGGAGCGCGAATGGCACCTCAAGCATTTCCGCGATCCGCAATCCGTCTCGCCCGGCTCGATTATGCCCAAGTTCCCGCTGAACGAGCAGGAGCTGAACGACCTGACGAGCTACATGCTGAGTTTGAAACGTCCGCTCCGTAACCACCCGATCGAGGCGGCCGCGAGGATCACCACTTTCATGATTCTGCCAACCGTGCTTGCGTGCTTCCTCAACGCCGACAACGACGACTTCTGGGCC
>JANOEZ010000369.1:0-2170 GCA_031413335.1 Nitrospirota bacterium | reverse complement strand
CCGGAGATCATGAAGCGGCTGATGCACAAACTGCTGCTGGCCCGTGTGAAACCCTACTATCTCTATCAGGCGGACCTGACGAAGGGCACGAATCACTTCCGGACCACCGTCGAGACCGGGCTGGAAATCATCCGCGCGCTGCAAGGGCACACGAGCGGCATGGCGGTTCCGCATTTCGTGATCGACGCCCCGGGCGGCGGCGGGAAGGTTCCGATGCTGCCGGGCGATTATCTGATCCACATGGACGAGGACGGCGTCGTGCTCAACAACTACGAGCACAAGACCTTCCGCTATCCGCAGCCGGGGACCAGCCACGGCTCCTTCGACATGGCTCAGGGCAGGCGCGAGCTGCCGATGGCCGGCGCGCCTGCGTCGACGCCTCGCGGCACGCCTGTGTCGGCGCATAGCGGCGCGCATCCCCGTTCCTCCGATTGTTGCGAGGGGAGTTCGTGAACACACGCCGGACTTCGGCAGGACGCGCATCCCGGCCACGTCCTGAGTCGGTTCGAAGGACCCGGCCTGGTGAATCTCGAAGGCACGGCATCCTGCCGTACCAGTCCATCAAGCGGCTCCTCGCCGACGGCGCCATCAACGCCGACGTGCCGATCCAATCCAGGCAGATCCAGCCGGCCAGCCTCGACCTGCGCGTGGGCCGCAAGGCCTATCGCCTCCTGAGCAGCTTTCTGCCCGAACAATCCGAGATCAAGGCGCGGCTGAATGTGCTGGATTTCTATCAGTCCGATCTCGTGATGTACGAGATGGATCTGACGGGCGGCGCAATCCTTGAAAAGGGCCACGTCTATCTCGTGCCACTGCTCGAATCCCTACGGCTGCCGCCGACGTTGCGCGCGCGCGCCAATCCGAAAAGCACCACCGGTCGCCTGGACATCTTTACCCGCGTGATCACCGACCTCAATACGGGCTTCGACGAAATTCGCCCCGGCTACCAGGGCCCGCTCTATCTGGAGATCGTGCCCCGCTCGTTTGCCATCAAGATCAAGACCGGCTATTCGCTGAATCAATTGCGGCTGATTCAGGGGCCGGCGGCCGTATCGGATTCCGCCCTGCGCACGCTGCACCGGAAGGTCCCCGTGCTCTTTCACAACGAAGCGGGCCGCAAGCCGCTGACCTCGCGCGAGTTACGGGTCGACCGGGGGCTGTTTCTCCGGATCGATCTGCACGGCGAGGACGATCAGCGGGACAGCATCATCGGCTACCGCGCGAAGAAAAACAGCCACGTGATCGACCTGTCCAAAGTCGGCCACTACGCCGCCGCCGATTTCTGGGAGCCGATCAAGCGGCACCGCAACGACAGCCTGCTGCTCGAACCGGAGGAGTTCTATATTCTCGCATCGAAGGAGCGGATTTGCGTGCCGCCCGACCATGCGGCCGAGATGGTCGCGTATGAAGCCGCCTGCGGCGAGCTGCGAACCCACTATGCCGGCTTCTTCGATCCGGGCTTCGGCCACGGCCGTGGAGAAATTGCCGGCACGCAGGCTGTGCTGGAAGTCCGCCCCCATGATGTCCCGTTTCTCATCCACGACGGACAGACGTTTTTCAAAGTCGTCTATGAGAAGATGCTCGATATTCCGACGGAAGTGTATGGAGTCAGCCTGGGCTCCTCCTATCAGCGGCAGGGGCTGACGCTGAGCAAACATTTTAAGGCATAAGGCATACTGATGGCACCGACCGATCTACCCGAACGTCCCCACAATCAGAACTCCACGCCGTCGCCCAACGATCACGGTCCGCAGCACGACGACGACCAGCACCTCCACGTGCCCGGCATGATCGTGGGCTCGTCGCTGATCTTCCTGGGCTTCCTGACCGTGTTCCTCTCGATCAGCGGAGGCTTCGAGATCGACTACAAGCCCCTCGTGCTGTATTTCACGGGACTCGCCATCTGGGCCTATTCCGCGCTGACGAATCTCACGCTGCGCTATACCGTCATGACCGTGGCGATTACGCTCGGTCTGGCCATCGCCCAGTATGGCGAAGTGCACTTCTGGCACAAGCAGGTGATCTTCTGGGCGACGGTCATCATGGTCGCCTATTTCATGCTCACCACCGCCGCCCCGGATAAACGCGAGTAACCGACCGTCATTCGTGATCCGTCATTCGTTATTCGCTGAAGAAGCCTTCACGAGTGACGGATGACGATTGACGAATA
>JANOEZ010000368.1:0-5119 GCA_031413335.1 Nitrospirota bacterium | reverse complement strand
CCTCGGACTCATGCCGCCGTTCTCCGGCAGCCTGAAGATATTCGACTGTTCGTGTGAAGAGCTGCACTGCCATCACCGCGCCCGCATCGGTTATCTTCCGCAGAAAGAATCCCTGGACCGCAATTTCCCCATCACCGTCCTTGAGGCGGTCATGATGGGTCGCTACGGGGCCTTGGGACTCTTCACGCGGCCCTCGAAGCAGGATCGCGACATTGCCATGCACGCGCTGGAAAGCGTGAGCATGCACGATCACTGGAGGACGGCGCTTGGGCATCTGTCTGGCGGGCAGCAACAGCGGGTCTTCATCGCGCGCGCGCTGGCGCAGCAACCTCAAGTGCTCCTGCTGGACGAGCCGACCACCGGCATCGATATCACGACGCAGCACAATGTGCTGGATCTGGTCCAGCGGCTGCATCGCGATTTAGGCCTGACCGTTCTTTTGGTGACGCACGACATCAATATGATCCGCGAGCGTGTGAACCGGCTGGCGCTGCTGAAGACGCGGCTGTACGCGGCCGGCCCGCCGGCGGAGGTGTTGCGTCCGGACATTCTGCGCGAGGTCTACGGCAAGGACCTGGTGATCACCGAGAAGGATTTGATCATCGTCGAAGACTATCACCACCACCAGCACTGATGCTCGAACTGCTTTCATACGACTTCATGCAGCGATCGCTGGTAGCGGCGATGCTGGTGGGGGCTGTCTGTTCGGCCATCGGCGTGTTTGTCGTCTTACGGGGCCTGGCCTTTGTCGGAGCGGGCACGGCCCATGCCGCCTTTGCCGGCGTGGCGCTGGCCTATCTCATGGGATGGCCGCCGATGGTGGTCGCGATCGTCTTCGGCCTGGCGACCGTCTGGATCACGGGCTTGATGGAAGAGCAGGGCCGGATGAAACTCGACGTCTCGATCGGCATTCTCTATACGGCGACCATGGCCCTGGCGATTTTGTTTCTCGGACTCATGAAGACCTACAACGCCGAAGTCTACGGCTATCTGTTCGGCAGCGTCCTGTCCGTGACGGCGGAGGAGCTTCGCATCATTGCCGCCCTGGGGTTCTGTGTCGTGGGGGCGCTGCTGATCTTTTCCAAGGAGCTGTACTTTATTGCGTTCGATCAGGAAATGGCGGAGGCCTCAGGCGTGCCGGCGCGCCGCATCTTTTATCTGCTGCTGACGCTGGTGGCGCTGACGGTGGTCGTCTCACTTAAAACGGTGGGGGCGATTCTGGTCTTTGCAATGGTGCTGATTCCGGCTTCGACAGCCTATCAACTCACCCACAGCCTTGCGCAGATGACGACGCTCTCGGTCATCATCGGCACATCCTGCGCGGCCGGCGGTGTCCTGCTCTCCGCTGCCTGGGATCTGCCGTCCGGTCCGGCCATCGTCCTGCTGGCGACGGCGGTGTTTTTCCTCTCGGTCCTGTTCTCGCCGAAGCGATCGAAGCGCGTACCGGCTTAGTCTCGCCGTTTTAAGCAGCCGTATGTTTATCGGCGCGCGCGCGGCATTCCCCGGCAGATGGACTGATACGCTTCGTCAGCCGTTTTACATTCCAGATTGCGCTTGGCCTGGTCCGCGTGGAAGTCCACGAGAAACTCCTGGACCGCCGCGTAGCAGTCGGCCTTGTAGGGGCCATCGACGACGCGACAGAGCGCGATGCTGCGTTGCGGGCTGGCGTGGGTAAAGCCGAAATCTTTCGCCGCGCCGCGGAAACACTGGCCGATCAGATGCGGCTGGCCCAGCAGACATAACGTCCGCACCCGTTCCGCGTTCGTCAGGGTGTATCCGCTGACATCCCGTCCCAGGCTTCGGACGCAGGTCTCGATCAGATCCGCCGGCGCCTTCTCGCATTCCTTGAAGGTCCCGGCAAAATCATAGCCGTTGAACGTCAGCATGGCGGACGTTTGCATCATGTAGCAGGACCGCTGGTATTGTTTTCCCACCGCGTTGCAGGGGTAATGGGGGTCGCTCGCGTCCAGCAGTTTCGCGTTCGTGGCATGCCCCGCATGGTCGCCATGGTCGGCATGGGGCTGGGTTTGAAACCAGATGACGTTCTCCATGAAGGCGCCCCCGTAGCAGGATTCCTGATCCCATGTCGTCGGGAGGGCATCGCAGTAGGTCAGCGATTTGAACAGGTCGTGTTGGAAATGCAGGGTCAGGCCATGCCCCAGTCCGTGCACGCACTGAAACTTCATGAAAATCGGCCGCTGGGCGTCCTTCACCCCGCTGCAGACCGAGGCGATATCCTTCGGGGCCAGGTTTGGAAACTGACTGACGTAGCCTTCCAGCACGCCGTGGTAGCACCCGGACCAGAAGGTGTCTTTACAGTGGGCGAACGCCGTGGCCGCATCCTTGTAATGGATAAATGTGAATTTTCCGATATGGTGGGTGTAGGGGTGTGAATAGTGGCGTACATCGGGGTCCACCGAGGAGAGCTGTTGCAACGTGTCCAGGGCCTGTTCCGTGCCCTGAGTTTGAATGATGTGCTCGAACGCCTGTTTGTAGCAGGGGATCTTCTCTTGATAGGACTTGGTCCGGCACTCTTCCCCGGCTGCTCCAGCCGCGCCATTGAAACAGAGAACCAGAGCAGGCACGACGAGCACGAACGCCCATGGCCAGCGAATCTTGAACGGGAACATCATGATAAATAAAATCTTACGACACGGAGAGATGGAACGCCAGCAACCGTCACTTCGGAGGGGTATGCTTTTTCCGATCCCACACCATGCCGATTTGCTCGTTTGAACTGAAGCCGAGCTTTTCGTAGAAGGTCTGCTTGTCCCGGGTGCAGAGCCAGAAGAGTTCGACGCGCGTGAGCGACGGATGGTGCAGAATCTTTTCCATGATCTGGGTGCCGAGATCCTGGCCCTGGTATTCCGGATCCACGATGACGTCCCAAATGGACGCGCGGTAGATATAATCGGTCAGGACGCGGCCGAACCCGATCAGTTGCGGGCCGTCCCACACGGAAATCGCCAGATCGGTCTGGGTCAGCATGTCCCGGATGCCATCGACGGTCCGGGCCTTGGCCCAGGGCGCGCAGTCGTAGAGTCTGACGAGCAGGGCGGGGTCGAAATCTTTGCGTTCGGAGAAGGTGATCATGCTCTTGAGAGCGACTGCCTTCTTATATTATGGTAGTCCCCGTTGGTGCAAGACTTAATTATAGAAGAGGATGAACGGCTATGACGAAGGTTCGGAGTTGTCCCCGCTGTTTCCAGTTGATGTGGGTGAAAGACGAGGAGGTGGAAGTCCTGGACGAGACGACCATCCGCACGAAATGCCCGCACTGCCATGAACTCGTCCGTCTCAAGTTGGTTTCGCAGGGTTCCAACGCGACCGGACCAAAAATGGGACATTAGTTCACAGTCCCCGTCCTGCACCGTCCAGCTCCGGTTTATTGCCAGGCAGGATTTTATTGAGCGTCGTGCGGTATTCGCCCATACGCTTGTCATCGGCGTGCCCCACCGGAATCTGCTTGTCCCGTTTCATCGTATCGAGATGATCCAGAATCGCCAGTAGCGGCTGGATGGATCCGATCAGCTTGCCCGCCTCGAAGGCTTCTAGAGACTCAACCAGCGGGTCATGAAATTTTTTATAGATGGAGTGTCCACTCTGCGAGCGAAAGCGGGAGTCGGCCTGCTCATAGGTCTCGATGGATTCCGGCGTCGGCTTGATGCCTCCAGGGACGGCAGCCCGCGGAACGATGGCAGGCAGCTTGGAGGCATACTGCTTGAGTGCGGAAATCAGATGACCGATGACGTCGAGGGCTTGGCTTAACTCCACACGCCACCTCTACAATGCGAAGACTGAGGAGTCAAGCGATCAGCTGGCGGCATGGGCCACTGCCTGCAACGCGGCCAGCACGGCGGCCATGTCCGGCGGGAGCGTCGAGGTGAATGCCATCTGTTTGCCGGTGACCGGATGGTCAAAGCCGAGCGTTCTGGCGTGCAACATCACGCGCGGGATGTCGAGTGTTTCGAGCGCCTGCACCTTGCGTCCTCCGTAGGTCGGATCGCCGAGCAGCGGATGGCCGAGCGACGTCATGTGCACGCGCAACTGGTGCGTGCGGCCGGTTTGAGGGAACAAATCCACACGCGCCGCGATCTTGCCGAATCGCTCGACGACCTTGTATTCCGTGACGGACGGTCTCGGCCTCGCCGTGCGGGCCGAGAATTTCTTCCGTTCCTTGGTGTCCCGCCCGATCGCCAGCTCGATCAATCCGTGGCCTTTTTTCGGCACGCCAAAAACCAGGGCTTCATACATGCGCGTGATTGTGTGCTGCTTGAACTGCACGGCCAGGGCTCGATGCGCCTGGTCGGTCTTGGCAATGACCATGATGCCGGTGGTTTCCTTATCCAGACGATGGACAAGGCCCGGCCGTTCCTTCCCCCCGATCGTCGAAGCGGATCCTCCGGACGTCTCAAAGTGGTAGAGCAGCGCATTGACCAGCGTGCCGGTCCAATGGCCGGGCGCCGGATGAACGACCAGCCCGGCAGGTTTATTCAAGACGAGCAGCGCGTCGTCTTCGTAGAGGATATCCAACGGGATCGGCTCGCCGTTCAGCTCCAACGGCTCGGCCTTGGGCACGTCGAAGGTGATCCGGTCGCCGGGTTTGATCTTCTGGCTGGCTCTGGCCGGCTCGCCGTTCAGCTGTACGCGGCCCTTCTCGATCAGGCGCTGGACGGCTGAACGTGAGAGATCGCGCTCGCGGTTCGCGAGAAACACATCCAGCCGCTTCGGCTTTTCCCCTTCGGTGATGACAAATTCGGTGATCACGCGTACGTGCTCAGACTTAGACACGAACAGATGTGGTGGCAGACTATCGGGTTATGAAAGGAGAATCAATGACCGCGCTTGGCGCGTTCAGCTATTTTTTTTCGAAGGCGGGCTTTTTCGAGACTGATCTGGGCTTCTTTGACATCGGACGGCAAACCGCCGGTTTTCAGGCGCTGTTCGGCTTCGGCGACCTTCTGAGCCGCCCGTTCGACATTGATGTCTTCGGCCTTCTCGGCAACCTCGGCCAGGATCGTCACCTTGGAAGGATTGACTTCGGCGTAGCCCCAGAGCACGGACATGTAGTGCCAGGCGTTATCGATTTTGTATTGCAGCTCGCCAATCTTGAGCGTGG
>JANOEZ010000367.1:0-17302 GCA_031413335.1 Nitrospirota bacterium | reverse complement strand
GCAGCCGCCGGCAGATGTCTTTAATCTGTTTGGCTTTGTTCCGATAGAACCCGACTGGATAGATAGCCTTCTCGATTTGGCGGAGCGGCAGCGTGAGCATGGTGCGCGGTGCGTGCGCCAGCGCGAAGAGCCGCCGGCTGGCGTCGGCCGTCGTTTTATCCTTGGTGCGGAGACTCAGGACACAGGCAATCAGGACGAGAAAAGGATCGCGGGATTCCTTGGCGACGACGCCCAAAATGGGCTCCTGCCACTGCTGGATTTCACGCCTCAGAATTCTGATGGCTGGATGGATTTCAGACGGACGCATCGCGCGCTACTTACGGAAACGGGCTTGAGGAGTCAAGAAAGTCGGAGGGAGGAACCGACTAATCCATCCGGCGTTTGGAGAGCCACTTCTGCCGGCGCCGTTGCGCCTCGCGCAGCTTGGCTTTCTTCCGGACGCTGGGCTTCTCGTAATACCGGCGCCGCTTCAGTTCCCGAAACAGCCCCTCGCCCGCCAGCTTTTTCTTGGCGACCTTGAGGGCCTTCTCGACGTTGTTATTGAAGACCTTGATTTCCATCGTCTCGTGTACGGCCTATTGCGTAAAATAATTTGGACTGTTGAACGAAGCGGGAGTGTAGCACAGCGCCCCTTTCTTCTACAAGTCGCCACAAGCAGCCCGCTCAAGCCTCGTTTCGAGGATGTTGGAGGGGTCGAACGAGTCAATCTGGATGCCGGCTGTCCTGGCCTGCGCCACCGCCTGTCGGGGCACCAACCCGATCAATTCGCTGCCGGCCACCTGCACCCCGTGACGCTCGGCCTCCCGACGCACCGCCTCGAAGGCGACATGGACCGGCGTTTCGTCAATGTTCACGAGATTCATGGCCACCTGCATCTGCCCGCGGCTGGCCAGCGGCACCCCGATGGCTTTCACGTGCGCGAGTCCCCCGCTCGATTGCCGCACAGTTTTCGCGATGGCTTGCGCGATACGCAGATCATTGGTGCTGAGATTGACGTTGAACGCCACCAACAGTCGCCGCGCGCCGACCACCGTGGCGCCGGCGGTCGGATGCAGCCGGGGCGGTCCAAAATCCGGTGTCCACTCAGGATTGGTGTCCATGCGATGCGCCAGGCCGGCCAGCCCGCCCAGCCGGATCGTCTCCAGCCTGGCGTGATCCGGTCGTGTCGTCGCCTGCTCGTAGAGAAACACCGGAATCATCAGTTCCTCGCCGATCCTCCGGCCGACGCTGTTCGCCAATTCGACGCAGTCGCGCATCGTCACGCCACGGATGGGTACGAACGGGACGACATCCGTCGCGCCGACGCGCGGATGCACCCCCTGATGATGCCGAAGATCGATGCGCGCCGTGGCCGCCTGGGTCGCTTGAAAGGCCGCCTCGGCCACCGCGCCCGGCTCGCCCGCGAAGGTCAGCACCGTCCGGTGGTGGTCCGCATCCATGGTGTGATCCAGTACCGCCACGCCGGGCACGGCGCGCACGGCTTCGATGAGCGCGCGCACGGTCGCCTCGTTCCGCCCTTCGCTGAAATTCGGCACGCATTCGACAATGCGATTGGACATAGATCTGGATGCTACGGAGGCGGGCGGATGCCGTCAAGCGGCGCGAAAGATTCGTGGAAGGATGGGAAAAGCGTTGCGCTCAGCGCATGGCGCCGGCCAGCGCGCAGGTCGGGCACCCCTCGATCGTGCAGCGCCATCTCGTCCCATGAGGCGCGGACGAACGGAACGGATTGTCCGACGGGCGGTAGCGGTGCAGCCAGGTCTGTTCGATCTGGGCCGCATCCTCGGCGGAACTCGCTTCGACGAACCAGAAGTAGCGGTACGCGGACTGCCCGGCGAAACGGCCCAGCGTGCCGATCAGATCCTCCGCGCTGGCGCCGACGTAATCCGCCGACCGCCCGTGTCTGGACAGGATAAAGGCACCGGCCGCGTTCGAATTGACGAACATATGATGGTATTTGAGGAGAAACGGTCCCAGCATGACGTCCCCCTTGGTGAGCAGACCCGGTGCGCGAATTGACTGCCGTCAGATTACGAAGGATTCGAGGACGCAGGAGCCATCCGAATCACGTCGATCTTCGACAAGGTCGCCAGCAGCATGACGGAATTGTGGATCATCATCTCCGCCGGCACGTAGAGGACCGCCCGGCGCGCCTGCACGCGGGCCATCGTGCGCTGTACGCTCTTGATGTCTATCAGCGACAGGACGGCCTGCTCGCGCCCGCATACGACAATCCGTTCCAGCGAGGAGGCCACCAGCACACCCTCCGGCTCCCCGTTCTGCTGGTCGATGATCGGCAGCAACGTGGATTCGCCGGCCCTGGCCACCGCCTGGTAGGCCACGTTCGACACGTACTCGTTCAGGATGAGACCACGAGAGCTCATGGGCGTACCTCCTTGTGGCGGCCGTACAGACGGCGAAAGAGCAACAAGCGACGATGACAGCGGTCGGGAAGATTGGTGAAGAAACATCCGGCGCCGCGAAGCGGCTCGAGCGGGGCGTCTGGGCTTGACCGTTCCAGGCATAGCACCTCTTGAATGGTGCGTCGATGGAGCCCGGCCTCAACCTTTTCAGGATCTTGGATCGATGTCTATAGCAAGGGAGCCTTGAGGTGTCAAGGAAAAACGCAATATATATGGCAGTTGAAAATAATCATACCTATATCTAGTGGTCATTTCGAAAAGGCTGATATCAACAAAAAGCCGGCATCGTGAAAGATACCGGCTGCAGATGAGCTCGCTCTTACTTGGATTTCCTGACGAAGGCTTTGTAGATATGTTCGGCGTCTTTGGTCTCTTCTTCGAGCCCGACCATTTCGTGGCCGGTCGTCTCGCACCAGGCGGGCATGTCCTTCTTGATGCCCTCGTCGTCGGACACCACTTCCAGCACCTGGCCCAGGGTCAACTCCTTGATCTTCTTGGAGGTCATGATGATCGGCATGGGGCAGAAGTACCCGAGGGTGTCGAGTTTTATATCTGAACGGATCATTGCAGCTCCACAGCAAGTAGCCAGCAGCTAGTAGCGAGTAGCTCGGAGCTATTGGCTACCAGCTATTTGCTATTCGCTAAATAAATAAATTCACGCTGCCCTGGCGGGCCTCGGCCAGATAGGTGCTGACACCAGCCAGCTGGTCCACGCCTTCGATGAGAGTGTCTTTCGTCACGCCCATCATGCCCATGGTGGTCGTGCAGGCGATGAACTTCACGCCCAGGTCCTGCGCCGTCTCGCGCAACTCCGCGATCCCGGGCATGCGGCTCCGATGCATGACTCGCTTCATCATGCTGGTGCCCAACCCCCCAAAATGAAACCGGGAGAGCGGCAGGCGGCCGGCGCCGCCCTTGTTCAGAAACCCGAACATGCGGCGCAGGAGATCCTTCGCGCCGCTGGTGGCCCCCTCGCGGCGGATGACGTTCAACCCCCAGAAGGTGAAGAACATCGTGACCTGCATGCCCATCGCGGCCGCGCCGGTGGCGATGATGAAGGCCGCCATCACGCGGTCGAAATCCCCGCTCAGGACGACGAGAGTCACCCGGTCGGGCTTGCTCTCTTGAAGCTCTGCCAGCGCCACGGCCGGCTCAAGTTTTGTGGGACCCATACGTCACCTCACCGTCTGCCGGCTCAAAATGCGGCGAACGAACGTCGTTATAGTAGTATGCGTTTCTTTGGGCTGTCAATCCTTCGCCCCTGCTCAGGATTGAGGCTGAGCGGCGCCGTCAAGAAAGCCTCCGGGTCCGGCGCGACCGTTGTGCCCGTGAAAAACCATGGGTTTTATGTGCGCGCCCGCACGTTTTCAAGGAGCCTTTTCATCCATCAGCAACCCGATCGCCCGCGTGATTTGATCGCGGGTCCCCAGCAGCGAGAGCACGTCGCCTTCCTCCATCCGGACCTTCTCCTTGGGATTGGACTCGGTCACTCCCCGGCGGGTCAGTGCGATCACCGAGGCGCCGGTCCTGGGACGGATCGACACCTGGCCGATGGTCTTGCCGAGCGCCGGCGAGCCGGCCTCGATGCGGCAGGTGTCCACTTCCACGTCCGTGAGCGTACCGCGGCGCAGGTGGTGCGCAAGGTCCGGCAACTCCCCGCGCCGGAACAGCGCGTAGCCCTCCTTCCGAATCTGTTCCGCCTTTTGGACAATGACCGCCTGCGGCATTTTGTAGGTCTGCAGGACCAGCGCAAAGATTTCGATCGACGTTTCAAACTCCTCCGGCACGACCTCGTCGGCCCCCAGTTGATGCAGGTCCTCCATCTCGCGCAGATAGCGCGTACGCACGATGATGTGCAGGTCGGGATTGAGTCCGCGCGCGATCTGCACGGCGCGCCGCGCCGCGAAAGGGTCCGAGATGGCGACCACCAGTACGCGGGCATCGTTGATCCGGACATGATGCATCACGTTGGGATTGGTCGCATCGCCGTAAAAAATCTTCACGCCGTTCTGCACCTCGCGCCGGACGGTCTCG
Source organism: Nitrospirota bacterium (assembly GCA_031413335.1). Lineage (GTDB taxonomy): Bacteria > Nitrospirota > Nitrospiria > Nitrospirales > Nitrospiraceae > 2-02-FULL-62-14. Next base: position 12,845 of record JANOEZ010000367.1, on the reverse strand, counting down.
CCGTCCAGATCCAACGCCAGGTAGGGGATTTCCGTTTCCTCCAGCACGCGGACCAGATTGCGCCCGCTCAGTCCATACCCCATCACGATCACGTGGTCCTTGATCTTCAGATGGCGCGATGCCTGTTGCACCGGCGCGGCCGTTTTGTCGGGATACCAGCGCCGCAGACGCTGAACCGCCTCGACCCGCCTCGCCAGATGGGGCGCGCCCTGCATCAGCAGCGGCGTGATCCCCATCGTGAGCACCGAGACCGCCAGAAAGACCTGATAGGACTCCCCGACCAGCAAGCCGGTCTGTTCGCCCTGCTGCGCCAGCACGAAGCTGAACTCCCCGACCTGCGCCAGCGAGATCCCGGCCAGAATCCCCGCGCGCAGCGGGTAGCCCGACGCCACCACCGGGATCGCCCCCGTCACGAACTTCCCCACGAGCACCGCCCCGATCAACGTCACCACCAACACCGGGTGGGACAGGAGTACCCGCGCATCCATCAGCATCCCGATCGAGACAAAGAAGAGGCTGTTGAAACTGTCCCGGAACGGCAGCACCTCCGCCATGGCCTGGTGGCTATACTCGGACTCGGAAATCACCAGCCCGGCCATGAAGGCCCCCAGCGCCAGCGACAGGCCGCTCAACGAGGTGAGCCACGCGATCCCCAGGCACAAGACGATGATGGTCAGCAGAAACAATTCGCGGCTCCGGCTGCGCACGATCTGTTCGAGGAGCTGGGGCACCACGTACCAGGACGCCGCCATCAACGCGCCGACCAGCGCGACCGACTTGCCGAGCGCCAGCAGCATCTCGGGCTTCACGCTGTCCGCAGGGTTGGCAAGCAGCGGCAGCAGGAGCATCATCGGCACGACCGCGAGGTCCTGAAAAATCAGGATGCCGACCGTGGCACGTCCGTGCAGCGAATCGCTCTCCCCACGCTCCGCCAGGGCCTTCAGGACGATGGCCGTGCTGCTGAGCGACAACAGGCAGCCCCAAAACAGGGCTTGCCGGGGCGGCAGGCCCGCGGCGAGGCCGACGGCCGCGGCCAGGAACAGCGACCCGACGAGTTGCAACGGCCCGCCCACCATCAACAGGCGGCGCGCCGCGGCCAGATGGGTCAGCGAAAATTCGATGCCGATCGTGAACAGCAGCAGCACGACGCCGATCTCAGCCATGACCTTGACCTGCTCGATGTCCGACACCAGGTTCAGGCCATGGGGTCCGATCAACGCCCCGGCGGCCAAAAATCCGACGATCGGAGGCAGGCGGAATTTATGGAAGACGAACACGATCCCGATGGAGATCGCAAAAATCACCAGGAGATCGGTCATGATTTTGATGTCGGTCACCGCAACCTCCGCGTGCAGGGACTATACACTATCTCCTTGTGCACCAGAAATTGGCCGCGGCATTGAAGGATGCAGACGCGGTCTGTCCCGGCCTGAAGGCGATCACCTTCGCCGAGATCGAACGATTGTTCGGAAGTTAGTTTCTTCTGACAGGATGGTCAAAAGGGTCGCCCAGCGAGGCCGCAGGGAGTCCCGAAACCGAGACGTACGCTTTTCGGTACGTCGCAGGGAGACGGACGACCGAGAACGAAGCTGGAGACCCTTTTCAACATCCGTAATAGGAGCGGTACCACTCGACGAAGCGCCGAATGCCCTCCTCCAACGGCGTACCCGGCTTGAAGCCGACGTCGTTGATGAGATCCTGCACATCGGCATAGGTCGCGGGAACGTCTCCGGCCTGCATCGGCAGAAAATTCTTCTTCGCGGGTTTCCCCAACGCCCGCTCCAATATCTCGATGAAGCGCAACAGTTCGACCGGCTGGTGATTGCCGATGTTGTAGAGGCGGTAGGGCGCCGAGCTCGTCGCAGAATTGGGCGCCTCACCGGACCAGGCCGGATCCGGTTTGGCCGGCCGGTCCAGCGTCCGCACGACGCCCTCGACAATGTCGTCGATATAGGTGAAGTCGCGTTTCATCTTGCCGTGGTTGTAGACGTCGATCGGCTTGCCGGACAGGATCGCCTTCGTAAACAGAAACATCGCCATGTCCGGCCTCCCCCACGGCCCGTAGACAGTGAAAAATCTCAGGCCGGTGCAGGGCACGCCGTAGAGGTGCGCGTAGGTGTGGGCCATCAGTTCGTTGGCCTTCTTCGTCGCGGCGTAGAGCGAGACCGGGTGGTCCACGTTGTCGTGCACGGAGAACGGCATCCGGGTATTGCCGCCATAGACCGAACTGGACGAGGCATAGACCAGATGCTCGCTCTTCGCGTGCCGGCAGCCTTCCAGAATGTTCATGAATCCGACGACGTTGCTGTCGGTATAGGCGTGGGGATTGACCAGCGAGTAGCGCACACCCGCCTGCGCCGCCAGGTGCACGACGCGGCGAAACTTGTGCTTGGAAAAGAGCGCGGCCATCCCCTTGCGATTGCCCAGATCCAATTTCTGAAAACGAAAGGTCTTGAACGGCTTCAACTGGGCCAGCCGCGCCTTCTTGAGCCGCACGTCGTAGTAGGGGTTGAGATTGTCGATCCCCAGGACCGCCTCACCCCGCTCGAGCAGGCGGCGGGCAACATGGTAGCCGATGAAGCCGGCGGCTCCGGTGACCAGGATGGGTGCCGGCCTGGGGGCCATCATCGCCGCGCCTGTCCTGGCCCCGGTTTCATAAACGGTGGCTCGCCGTGATCACGACGATAGAGTGCCAGTGGCGAGAGCGGCTCGGCCAGCGACACCACCTCGGTGCCTCCGTTGGCCTGCGCCCGGAAGGTATCGAGGGCATGCGTATAATGGTAGCCGCATCCCTGCGGGACCAGCAGGTCCTTCAGCTTCCCGGGCGGCTCCCAGTGCGCCGTGATGAGCGCGGTGCGGGCGGGGTTGCGCCGGCTGAACGTGAAGGACAGGTGATCCGGCAGCCAGTCAGCACCGCCGGTCGCGTAGGAGACGAACAGTTTTGCTTGAGCCGCGCCGGTCAGCTCCGACAGATAGCCGTTGGTCAGGTAGCCGTTTTCGCCCGTCTCGAGCCAGCGGCCCGGATGGGAGAGGCAGGCATGCGCGGCGTGGGCGCGGATTTCCTGTAATTGCTGCTGCGAGGCAAAGAGCGTGGCGATCGGGCCGTATTTCTTCACCAGGTCACCCAGCACGCCGGCCTTCACGACGGACCGGCCGTCGTTCGTGGGGCCGCTGTCCACGTGCACCATTGTATTGCGCCCGCGGTCGTTGATCAGATAGCAGTTGCGTGGCATCTCGATGTCGCAGGGATCTTCGCCGAAAAACGGCACCGAGACGACGGCGCCTCCGTCGAACGCCCAACTCTCCCCGTGCGCCAGCTCGACGATCTGACTGAACCCCAGCTCGCGCAGCAGCGCGGGATAGTCGAAAAAGAGCGCGCGGCGGTTGCGCTTGTTCGGCACGACGACCGGCACGTCCTTCGGCATGTGCAGCAGGGTGCGCGGGTCCACGTGATCGTCGTGATCGTGCGTCAGAAAAATCGCTGCCGGGCGCGGCAGCAGCCCGCCCCACAAGGACGGCACCGACGATTCGGCGAACCAGGGCAGCAGCCAGGGATCGAAGAGCAAGAACTGGTCTTGCTGGCGATACAGCAGCGCGGCGTGGCCGAGGTGCACGATATCCTGATCGCGCGTGTGGGCCAGCCACTGCTCGCGCACCGTGGCGGAGGGCGCCAGGCTCAGGCAGTCGTATTGGTGCAGGGCCTCCATGATCTGCGTCATGATGCCGGAGACGTCCCGGCCAGCCGATGTCACGACGGTCTTCAGTTCCGACACCCGATGCGTCCCGTCCAGAAATCCTAGAAATTTTCCGATCGCCGGGGCCACCGGCCGCTCGAAGCCGATTGGAAGGGCCTGCCGCGCCACCGAGTTGAAGATGCGCAGGCCGGCATGGGTGATCACAGCCGACTTCGACGCGTCCTTGTGGAATTCCCACTGAAAGGTTCCGTCCGGCTTGCGGCCGCACTGGATGTGGGCTTTCAGATGCGGGCGCGAATGGACCAGTTCGGCATAGGCATCTTCGAGCCGCGCGCGGCGGTCGGGATCGTCCAGCGGGGCGCGGTGCGAAAACACGTCGCTGATCGCGGTGTCGACGCTGCTCTGCAACAGGCTGTGCGCTTCATGGAGGCCGGCCACGACCTCCGGGTCCACGCCGCCCACGAACGGGAACGGCCCGGGCGCCTCGGCACTCTCCAGCTGCATCCACACCCACGGGGCCAGACCGATGTACTCGTCGCTTTTGAGGGAATCCCAGAGTTGGCTCATAATCATCAGGACTGAGGACTGAGTGCTGAGGACTGAGGTAATGATCCGAGCTTGCGTATCTTGACCTTACCTGCGTCCCGTTGCCTCTGAACCGCTGAGCGCAAACCGCCGATAATACGCGCGACTTCCTCGGCTTGAGCTAAGAGCCGCAAGCAATTCTCTTGACTGATATGCTGGGCATCCATCGTTACGTAAAGCTGTGACCGCAGTTCTGCGCAGGACGCTTTGGCTACGCTCAGGAACTGATGGAACTCTGATCGTCCGCCACGCTCAAAGCCTTCTGCAAGGTTAGACATAATCGAAACAGCCGCACGGCGAACTTGATCTCGCAGCCCATAATCGTGGGCAAGAGTACCTGTACTGGTTGCCTTGTAGACCTCGCGCGTTAACGTGCGTGCCTTTTGCCATGCAATCAGATCTTCAAACTTCCTCACCGTTTTCTTTTCCGTCATACCTCTCAGTCCTCAGTCCTCGTTACTCAGTCCTGAATGTGAGCTTGCTGATGGTGGGTTCGTACAGCGCCTGGACGACGTTGCCATCCGGATCGGCCATATAAAAGGAATAGCTGCCGTCGCGGTGCTGTTGGGGAGGCTTGACGATGGTGGCGCCGAATCGTTCGGCCTGCGTGAACAACCGATCCACCGAGGCCGTGGAATCCATGATGAATCCGAGATGGTCCAGCAACTGGTCTTTCGCGGACCTGTATCGGGACACGTCGGCCGCCGGAATCTGGTGGAGCGCCAGGTTATCCAGGCCCGAACTCAGATACACGTTCTCCGAATCCGGCTCCCAGACAACCTTCATGCCGAAGCATTCTTCGTAGAACTTTCGCGAGCGCGCCAGATCGGTGACCTTCAAGGCCAGGTGCCGCAGCCCGCGAATGCCGGAATCAGCCATGACGACGCTCTCTCACGAACCTGTTATATGACGAGGGTCCCATCGCGTCAACCGAAACGTGCGTCTCCCGCTGTGCATTGCATGAAACGATATGATACCATCCGCACTCTGGAGGAGCCCCTCGTGAGAATGCCCTCGCCTCACACAATTCTGATCGGTTGCGCCCTGTTGCTGGCCGGTCCGTTATACGCCGCCGAACCGGTTGGAAAAGACGGCGCGCCGATGGTCCTGGTGCCCGCCGGCCCGTTCCCGATGGGCGTGCCGCCCGGCGACCGGGACGGCGGCCGCGACGAATATCCGCGCCATCAGGTCGATCTGGACGCCTTTTATCTCGACGCGCATGAAGTCACTAATGGACGCTATCAGCAATTCGTGAAAGCCGCGGGGCACCGCATTCCGCAACATCCGAAAAACCCGGCGCGCACGCTCTGGAAAGACGGTCAGATTTCGGACGCCGCCGCCGAGCGTCCGGCGGTGAACGTGGACTGGCACGATGCCGCGGCCTATTGCGCCTGGGCCGGCAAGCGGTTGCCGACAGAAGCGGAATGGGAAAAGGCCGCGCGCGGGACTGACGACCGCCGGTTTCCCTGGGGCAACGTGGAACCGACGGCAAAACATCTGAACTTCAACCAGCAATGGATCGGCGAGAAAACCCTGATGCCGGTCGGCAGCTACGAAGCAGGCAAGAGCCCCTACGGCGCCTACGATATGGCCGGCAACGTCTGGGAATGGGTGGCTGACTGGTATGATCCCGCGTACTACGAGAAGAGTCCGGCGAAGAATCCCAAGGGCTCCGAGAAGGGAACGGATAAAGTCTTGCGCAGCTCCAGCTGGGCGGTGGAAACGCCGCTGGTTCGAATTTTCACGCGGGTGAAAAGCGACCCGCTGATCCGCAACGAATCGACAGGGTTCCGCTGCGCGATGGACGCGCCGAAATGAGCGACAAGGGATTCAGCGGATTAACGGTGGCGGCGTTCGAGAACCGCATGTCCGCCGAGATGACCGGGCTGATCGAACGCTACGGCGGCCGGCCGATGGTCACCCCGGCCATGCGCGAAGTGCCGCTGGAAGACAACCGCGAGGCCCTGCAGTTCGGCGAACGGTTGCTGGCCGGTCAGGTGGACATGCTGATCCTCATGACCGGCGTGGGCCTGGAGATTCTGGTCGGCGTCCTGAAAACCATCCACCCGCTTGAAACCATCACGACAGCGCTCAAACAGATTACGTTGGTGACCCGCGGCCCCAAGCCTGCGGCGGTCCTCAAGGAACTGGGCCTGAAGCCGACCTTCACTGTGCCGGAACCGAATACCTGGCGCGACTTGCTAAAAACCCTCGATGCCAACTGCCCGGTGCTCGGTCTCCGCGTCGCCCTCCTGGAATATGGCACAACCAACGCCGAGCTGATGGAAGAATTGCGCGAGCGCGGGGCAACCCTCTCCCGCGTGCCGGTGTACCGGTGGGCACTGCCGGAAGACCTGGATCGTCTGCGCGAAGCGATGGGCAACATCGCGGCGGGACAGGTGGACGTGCTGCTGATCACCAACGCCGTGCAGGTGGATCACGTCATGCAGATGCTGACGAAGGACGGACGCATGGAGCAATTCAAGCAGGCCCTGGACCGCGTGGTGGTTGCCTCGGTGGGACCGACCGCCAGCGAGCGGCTCCGGCACTACGGCTGGCCGGTCGATATTGAACCGTCCCACCCGAAGATGGGCACCCTCGTCAAGGAAACCGCCGAGAAGGCCGGCACCATCTTGAATAAGAAGCGTTCAGCGTAAGCCGGCCGGCTGCGCCGGCGAATCCTTCATATCCCGCGCGCAGCGAACCCCCAGCCAGTTCATCCTGGTATTCGGATCGGTGCCGTTGCGTTGCGCGGCGCGCACGCTGGGCGTGCTGTCAATCCACCCGCCGCCCCGGAAACTCCGTTGCGTGCCTTTCCCGGGTCCCGTGGGATTTTTTTCAGGCGCCGTTTTGTAATAGTCCTTGTCATACCAGTCCGCCACCCACTCGGCGACGTTGCCCACCGTCTGATAGAGGCCGTGGGGACTGAGCGCGTTCTCATACTTGTCCACGGAAATGATCGGCGGATAGAGCATCAGCCGTTCCGGTCGGTCACGGACGGGACCGGACAGGCCGCCACGGCCGAAGTTCGCGCGCGAGAGTCCTGCCGGCTGGTTACCCCAGGGATAGATCCTTCCATCTTCCCCACGCGCAGCCTTCTCCCATTCCGCTTCCGTCGGCAGGCGTTTGCCGGCCCAGGCGCAATAGGCCTCGGCATCGAACCAGGATACGTGCATGACCGGATGATGTGCCATCGCCTCCTGAAAATTGCCGCCGTCGTAGCGCCAGTCAATCAGCGGCGGCCGGTTCGTGGCCAGGACAAATTTTAAATACTGCACGGTCGTGACCTCGAATGTGTCGATCTCGTAGGCATCGAGATAGACCTTGCGCTGCGGCAGTTCCGGCAGATAGGCCAGTTTGTCCGTCTTTTTGTCGCTGCCCATCAGGAACCAGCCGGAGGGAATCAGGACCATTTCGTCCCTGGCCAGCAGCGTGGCTCGCTCGGCCGCCAGCTTCCTTCCTTCCGGCGTCCACTCGATCGTCATATCGGCGACATCCAGCGCCCAGGCGGGGCCAGCCAGCGCAAAAATCACGGCAGTTATCATGCTCATCTTGTTCCACTTCACGCCTGCAACTCCTTCCTCTAACGGTTATGGGTTTATCTGGTCTATCCGGTTTGTCTCGTTTATCTGGTTTGTTTCGTTTCAACAACAGACAAACCAAACGAACCAAACAAACTAGATGAACCGGGCTTTACATCGCCTGCTGGGGAGTTTTTTTCGTGCCCTGATCGAACTCTTCGAGCGGCTGGAAATTCAACGGCAACTGGAAGAGAAAATCCGAGGTCGACCGGAGCCTCACATGGCGGTATTCCACGATCCAACTGCCGTCCTTCCTGGCCAGCTTCAACGGAAACCGGATGTCGGTGGCCAGCCATTGATAATAGACGTCCGTCCGGTCGCCGTGCTGCACCGTGACCTGATACAGCGTCGTCGGGTGCCCGTCCATCACCTCGGTCCCGATTTCCTCGCGGGCAATCTCGCCCTCCATCCACTCGGCCACTTTTGGCGCCTGTTCGGGGTCGTAGGGCTCGGTTTTAAAGTGCTTCATGCGTGAGAGCAGCAGCCACATCACCTGCTTGTCTTTGCGAACGATGGTGACATTGACGGGGCCCACGTCGTGATGCTCCAGCCGCCACATCTCGTCGCGGTAATAGATGTTCGCCTTGCGACTGTGGCCGTTGATCTTCGTGATCTGATCGGCGCTGAACTCCAGCGCCCACACGCCGGATGCGCCAGCGAACCAGAGCAGACCGACGATTCCCATGACGATGACGCGGTTCATCACGCAACTATACCGAACCGCCGCCAACCCCGGCAAGGACAGCCGGTTGACTGGGAACATCCTGACCCGCCAATTCTCTGACAGGCGATCGCGACCCCTTTCACCTGTTCTCCTTCGCATAAGCTCGTGTCCTTACAGCGGTTTCAAGGACTCTCCCCTCCGCACTACCGCTGGCATGAATGATGCGAAATCCTCGGCAGACACTGAGCCAGGGAGACGACCATGCGATGCTACCGATGCAATGGACTGATGGTGCAGGACTCGATGATCGATATGCAGGAAACCGGCAACTTGTGGCTGGAGTCATGGCGCTGCGTGATCTGCGGCAATGTCGAAGATCCCAGAATCAACCGGCACCGGATGATTCAGAAGAACGGCGCACCGGTTCATCTGCTCACCCGCCACGCGACACCGGCGCCTGCCCGCAAACCCCTCAAGTTGTCGGCATGACGCCCGGAGCATGAACCGAGGAGATGGCATCGTGCCCCCCGTGCTCACCGTCGAAACAGCAATCCTTCACGAACTGCCACGGCTCACTCCCCGTACACTCGATACGCTCGCCACGCGGATCCCCGCCTACACGCGCCTGGAAATCGCGGAGGCCCTGGTACGGATGCACCACGCAGGAACGCTGTCGCGCCGGCGGCGCAGCCGCCTGATCTATCAGGAGAACACGACCGTCACACCTGCACTGGCCTGCTAGCCTCGTTGATTTGTTGCGGGACGCGGCGATGTTGACGATCGATGGGCGAAAGGTAAAAGGTGAAAAGTAAAATGTCCGCGAGGAATTTCTTCTCTGATTTTTGACCTTTCACCTCTCACTTTTCACTACTTCTTAGCCTTGATGCATTCGATGTCGAGCTGAAGCGTCACTTCGTCGCCGACCACCAGCCCGCCGCTATCCAGCGTCTTGCTCCAATTCATCCCGAAGTCTTTCCGGACGATCTTCCCGCTTGCCGAAAACCCGGCGCGGACGTTGCCCCATGGGTCTTTCGTCGCGCCATTGAAGCTCCCGACCAGCGTCACTTCCCTGGTGACACCGTGCAGCGTCAGATCGCCGACCGCCGTGTAGGTGTCGCCCGTCTTCTGATGGCTCTTCATCCTGTACGTCATCGCCGGATATTTTTCGACGTCGAAGAAATCAGCGCCCCGCAGATGGGTGTCTCGTTTCTGATGGTTGGTGTTGACGGACGAGGTCTTGATCGTCGCTTCGATGGTTTTGAACTCCTTCGCTTCCGCATCCATTTCGACGAAGCCCGTGGCTTCCATGAAGCGGCCGGTCGTCTTGGACACCACCATGTGCGCCACGCTGAATCCCAACGTGGAATGATCCATGTCTACGTCGTAACGGGCCATTTCGGCCTGGACCGGCGAGGCCCACAGGCCCAGCAATGTGCCGATCATCACCCACCGCATCATCGTTGCTGTTCTCGCTTTCATGTTCATGAGTTGCCTCCTCTTTATTTCTCTGCCGGACCGGATTGTTGTTGGGACTTGGCCTTCTCTTTGGATTCTTCGTATTGCTGGCGCGGGAGATCCTTGGGTTCATAGTCCTTCGGCTGGTAGGTTTGAAACCCAAGCCAGCTTCTGCCGATGGCCAGCGCGAGCAGCGCGCCCGCCAGCGCCAGTCCCACGGCTAGGAACTACCAGAACCGGTTTTCACGAATCCACTTCCGGATCGCATGGACCATCCGATCCCACAGACCCCGCTTGACCATCGGCACGATCACCGAGGTACGCACGAATTCGCTGAGCGCCGGCACGCCCCGGTCGTGCAGGCGCTGCGCGTCGTCCAACGTGATCAACGACACCAGAGAGCCGTTGGCGCTCACGATCGGCAGATGGCTGACGCTTTGCTGATTCATCATCGAGATGGCATCGACGACGGTGCCCCACTCGCCGATCGTAACCAGCGGCGAGGACATGGCTGATTCCACTCTCGTCAGGGTCTCCGTCAGCCCGCCCCCGGAAACGCGGTAGGCTAGGTCGCTTGCGGTCACGATCCCGATCGGCCTCAGGCCTCCCAGGACCACGACGGCACGCGTGCCTCGTGCCGTCATGAATCGCATGACATGATGCGCTTCAACGCCGCGCGGAACGGCATAGACCGGACGCATGTTCTCAGGAATTGGATTGGGATGTGCCGATACGGTCATGTTTGCACCAGCAGGAATCACCCGCGGCCGCACTCCAGTGTACCCGGAATTTCAGGAAGGGCAAGAATTTGTCCGGCGGGACTACTCCCGGATCGCTTTGGCGCGCTTCTGCAGATAAGCGTTCCGGACGGCGCTGTAGAGATCCACGGTCGCTTCTTCCACGCCCTGGAACGTTTCGAGATTAAGCGACCGGTAGTTGACGAGGTCTTCGACCGTCCTGCTGAACTGGAGAATCGTCGTCGTGTCTCGGTTTTTGTGCGCGATGGCCGACGGCAAATCATCGACCTCGAACGTGGGTAGCAGGAAATAGTTCACAGGGTTCAGGCCGAAGTCCAGGAGGTAGCCGAGGAAGTCCCGCAGGGTAAACGGCGGGAGCAACGGCAGGACCAGGTACGGACCTGGCGGCACGCCGTAGGCGCCGAGGGTCTGTCCGGAATCCTCCTGGGGCGTCTCCAGTCCGTACCAGTTCTTGGCCGGATCGAAGAATCCGGCCAGTCCGATGATGTTGTTGATCAGAAACCGGCTGAGTTCGATGCCGGTCCCTTTGAATTTGACCTGGAAAATATTGTTCAGCAAGCGCGGCCCGAAATGGATGTTGTTGTAATAGAAGTTGCTGATGCCCTTCTGCAGCGCGTTCGGCATGATCGTGTCGTACGCCTGCGCCACCGGCTTCAAGACATACGTGTCGAATTTCCGGTTGAATTCGAACATCGCCGAGTTGAATCCCTCCCACGGATCGTAGTCCTCTTCCCCGCCTGGCGCGTCCTCTTTTTTTGCGAAGGGATCGAAAAATTCTTCCGGTGCGTCTTTCCCGGCTTCGCTCGCCGATTCAGTGGCCGGACCGGCCTGGGCCATCACATCCGGGGGCGAGACCGACGCAGCGTCCGCGATGGTGATCTGCGACTGATCGAGTGCGACCGGCTCGATGGGCGATGCATGCGTGCCGGCCAGGATCGCACCGGCGTCCGGCGAGAGGCCGTCGGACAGGGCGGCGCAGCCGGAGGCCAACAAGACAAGACCGGCCACAGCCAGCAGATGGCAGGCAGGCACGAATCCTATGCGCACAGAGCTGTTGTTCATCGCTGTCTCGCAGTTACTGGCGGCGCACTGTAGCAAACCCCCTGTCCGAAACCAAGCTTTTGATGAGCGCTGGCGCTAACGAACAACTTCCTGGATGAATTGCCGTAGCCTCTGGAAATAGGCGCGCCCGCCAACTTGATAGGTATCGTTGTGGTCGGCGCCTTCGATGACAAAGAACGACTTGGGTTCCCGCGCGGCGTTGAAGACTTCCCGTGCCAGCGCGATCGGGACAATATCATCGCGGTCGCCGTGGATCACCAGCACCGGTATGGACACGCGCGCCAGTCGCTCGCCGAGCGGGAACCGCCCACTGAGCAGCCAGTGCATCGGCAGCCACCCATAATGCGCGCGGGCCATCGCCGCGATGGAAGGAAAGGGCGATTCGAGAATCAACCCCGCCGCCGGCTTCTGGCTGGCCACAGTCCCGGCCACTGATGCGCCTAACGACCGGCCAAACAGAATCAACCGATCCGGACGGATGCCGCGTGTGCCGGCCAAATAGCTGTAGGCCGCCAGCGCATCCTGATACAGGCCTTCTTCAGATGGTTTGCCGGCGCTTCGACCGTATCCGCGATAGTCAAAGATGAACACGGAGAGGCCCATCCGGTACAGCTCGGCCAGATTGTCCAGCCGATGGATGACGTTGCCCGCATTGCCGTGGCACCAGAGCAGAACCGGCGCGGCAGAAGAAGCTTGGACGTACCATCCGAACAGCTTCGTGCCATCTTCAGCCTGGAACCAGACATCCTCCAGCGGAAGCCCGCTGGTCCTGGCCCAATCCCGCTCGACCCAGGGATGCGGGTGATAGACAAAGAGCTGATCCAGCACGTTAGCCTTCCGGCGATTCATTGCATCTCCAGCGAATAGTGAGCAGCGCGTAGCAAGTAGCCAGATTCCGCCAATCTTCGCATCAGGTGACCGTCAGAGCTATTCGCTATTTGCTATCAGCTACCTGCTCACTCAAAAATACGCGTGGATCGTAAACAGCGCTTCATTGTCACGACGTTCCCGGTGGTTGAATTCGAAGCGCAGCGCCGCGTCTTTC
>JANOEZ010000366.1:0-1864 GCA_031413335.1 Nitrospirota bacterium | reverse complement strand
CAGGCATGGTTCAGTGGATCGCCTCCGTTCCCAGCATTAAGCTGCGACTGATTGCCACCCCACACGGCCGAGTCAATGATTTCCATGTAGAAATTGACGTCCGGCGAGAGGTCGTAGCCGATGCCGAGACGGACCCACTGTTGCACATAGAAATCGTTGGCGACTACAGCGTTGCCAACGGCATTATTGGCTGCCGCGCCAGGAGCGTTACAGGATCCGGCACCGCCTGGAGCTGTGGCGCCACCAATAGCGCCGCCGAAGCAGGTGTTCTTGCGGTATTCCGGACGCACGCGCAGGTCGGCGCGCATCCAGAAGTTCTTGATGTCGAAGTTCTTACCGATTTTGGGATCGTAGCTCTCGTAGGCTTCCTTCTGCGGGATCGCCCGTGGAATGTGCGGCAGGTTGGTGATTACCTCACCCTGCGGCAGTTCAAACGCCGCCCATGCGGGAGCGGAAAAACTGACGGCCAGCAGGGCCGCCGCAAACGTTAATGAGTGGCGCAGCCACCCGTTCGTCATGCTCTTCATAACGTTCCTCCTGTGAATTGACCGAACACTCTCTGCTACGCTTTGCCGGCCCCTGCCGGGCTCAACTTGACTGCTTTCTCAACTTACGTGACGTCTGCTTGCTTCGTACAACAATCTTGAAGTCCGGCTTGAAGTCCGGCAGGAACCCGTTTGTGCCCCGTGTTCCTGCTATCGAAGCGAGTAGCTGGTAGCTCGTAGAAAATAGCCAGACATCCGAAGCTATTCGCTCTCAGCTATTAGCTGCTAGCTATCTTAGCAGCGCACCCCCCTCCCCTAATCGAGGTTGCAAATACCAGTATTTCAAAACTAAATCAAGCGGATTTCGATTTTCCGTCCTGGTCTGCCTGGCTCCCAATCGCGTTGACCTCTTCCTCCGCCTCCTTCATGGAGGCTTCCAGGTCCTGCTCGACCATCTTCACTTCCTGCTGGATCAGGTTGACCTCCGGCTCAACCGACTTTCTGAGGTCATCCGCCGTCTCCTTCAAGCCCTTGACGGCCTTCCCGACCTGGCGGCCTATTTCGGGCAACTGCTTGGGCCCGAACAGCAAAAAGGCCAGGACCAGGATGATGAGAATCTCGCCGGCGCCCAGGCCAAACATTTTGGAACCCGTGGAACGTGATCCGTGAACCGTAGTCCGTGATGCGTGAACCGTAATCCGTGGTCGGGTGTTTCTTTTATGCCTTACGCGTCACGGCTTACGGATAACCGATAACGGATCACGGCCTTTAGGCCTGTTTCGGCTGTTCTGCGGCCCTCGGCGCGGCTTGCGCGGCCACCGGAGCCGTTGACGCCGTTGATGATTGAGCGATGGGGGTGGGCTGGCCCGGTTGATCCGGCACCGGCGTGGCGGTCGCTTCAATCGGATCCGGCGCTTCCGGCTCATGCACGGCCTTCTTGAACCCCTTGATCGCCTTGCCCAACCCTTCCCCAAGTTGAGGAATTTTGCCCGCGCCGAAAATAATCAGGACGATAAACAGGATCAGTAAGAGTTCCATCCAGCCGAATGAACCGAACATCTCTTAACCTCTTTAAGCACGTAGCGGGTAGCTAACAGCGAGTAGCCAGAAAGAGAGTTCCGCCATTAGCTATTCGCTACTCGCTACCAGCTAATTGCCCGGCACGCTACCGAAATTCACGTTCTGAGTCAAGGTATTTATGGGACGCAGCCAATAGCGGGTAGCGAGTAGCCAGACGCGAGTAACTTGGACATTCTTTTCTGGCTATTAGCTACTATCTATTCGCTACGGCTGCTTGCTACTAGCTACCTTCTATTTGCTACTCGCTAGTCTCACGAAGAAAAGAAAAAGTGACGATAGTCAATGGGTTGGGGAGGCGT
>JANOEZ010000365.1:0-1800 GCA_031413335.1 Nitrospirota bacterium | reverse complement strand
AAATACCACTTCATCATCAAATCCAATCAATGATACTCCACTATTATCTAATTGCAGGGTGCCGCCAGTAAGGTCAGTGAATTTAGTGACCACCGTGTATTGTACAACGACCAAATCTCCTCTTTCATCCAACATCAAAAGATAAGGTGCTTTTTCGGCTTTTAAAATAACTGTATTACGTTTCCAGACCTGTTTTTGAGATGTCCCTAACTCTGCGGCAGATGGGTGGGGATGGCGAAGACCATGCCCGATTCGCGAATGCCGCGCAGGTTGACCATGACCATCAGCACGATCGCCACCAGCCCGATGGCAATGCGATGTTCGAAGAGCGACGGCACCGCCGAGGTGATGGCCGCGACGCCGGCCGCGACGCTGACCGCGACCGTGAGCACATAGTCGATCATCAGGGCGGCGGCGGCGATCAGCCCAGGCCACTCACCGATGTTGGAGCGGGCGACGATGTAGGCGCCGCCGCCTTCGGGATATTCATGGATGATCTGACGGTAGGAAATCGTCAGCACGCCGACCAGAAATACAATGGCCAGGCTGACGGGGATCGACCAGAAGACGGCGGCGGTGCCGGCCAGGATCAGGACCAGCAGAATTTCCTCGGTGGCATAGGCCACGGAGGAAATGGCGTTGGACGAAAAGATGGCCAGCGCGACGGTCTTGGACAACCGTTCGTGCGCGGCATGTGCGGTTTTGATGGGGGATCCAAGAAGGAGACGCTTCAAGAACATGGGACCCCATTATGGCACAAGATCGGGCCGATCGAGAAGGTTCTTTGCACAGGCTTGCCGCGCGGACGTTCGGTTCTCAAAATGGGGTCAAAAGGGCTAAAAATGGGATTGACATGAATTGGTCGATTGAGTATCGTAGGGCCGTTTTATTCCTATTTATTCAGAATGTTTGTTGGAGGATTGTAACGGTTACGTGCCACAGGCCGGGTTGTTCCCGCCAGTGTCCATCCTGTAACCACAGAACTGATTCCATATCTGTTTCTTTTCACTTCAAGGAGGCCGGTCCATGTTACATCCCATTTTCTCTTCAGTTGTCCGCCCGTTCGGCTGGCTGGCTATCGGTGCATTCGCGATGCTCCCGGTGGCGGTCTCGGCTGAGACGCCGGCATCCCATGCCCATCAGGCGGGGATGACGCATCAGACGCCGGAGTGGGCTGAGAAACTCAAGGCGCAGACCATCATCGAGGACACCAAGGAAGGGCGCCCGGAGCGCGCGCTTCAGGTGGAGATGCAGCACCAGCGCATCATGCGCCAGATGGAGCAGGATGCCCAGGGGCAGCAGACGAGCGGCGCCTACAATAATATGTCCATGATGCACCAGTATGGTGCCGGCGGGCAGGACATGCTGCTCGTGTCGGATCCGCGCCAGGAGCCGGTCATGCAGGGCGGCCGCTGCCCGGCCGGGGCTCCGGTCCGGTCTTACGACGTGTCGGCGATCAACATCGAGATCACGCTTAACCAGTGGCTGGATTTCTATCCGGGCTACATGTACACGCTGACCGAGAATCTCGACAAGGTCCGCGCGGAAGAAAAGAAGAATACGGAAGCCCGCGACAAGGAAGGCTATGATCCTGGCGCGGTGCTGCCCGGCGTGCAGGCCCAGTGGATTCAGCCGCTGGTGATCCGCGGCAACCAGGGCGACTGCGTCAAGATCAAGCTGCAGAACAAGCTGGAAGGCGGACCCCGGGCCGCCCCCTTCATATTGGTGCAGGTTAACGCCGACGGACCGATCACGGCAGCGTCTATCGAAGGCCAGAGCCTCGATCTGGCAACCTTTGCC
>JANOEZ010000364.1:0-1025 GCA_031413335.1 Nitrospirota bacterium | reverse complement strand
AGTGCCAGCCTTCTGGCCGGTGCCTTTCCCCTTCCCAAAGCCCTGGGGCAAACGACGGCGGCGGCGCCCAAGCTGGATACCTGGAGCGCGGTACGCGATCAGTTTCTGCTCAAACGCGACTGGATTCACATGACCGGATTTCTGCTCGCGTCCCACCCAGCCCCAGTCCGTGAGGCGATCGAGCGGCACCGGCTCGGGCTGGATGAAGATCCGGCGACCTACTGGTTTGAGAACGAGGAGCGAGCCGAGGCGGAGGTCCTGCGTGCCGCCGCGAGCTATCTTGGCGCACAACCGACCGATATCGCACTCACGGACAGCACGACGATGGGACTCGGCCTGCTCTACGGCGGCCTCACGCTCTGGCCGGGCCAGGAAATCCTCTCCACGACCCACGACCATTATTCGACGGAAACTTCTCTACGGCACCGAGCCGAACGGACGAATGCCTCGCTCCGGCAGGTTCCGCTCTATAAAAAGCTGGCGACTGTGTCCCGTGACGAAATTGTAGAGGCGCTCGTCAAAGCCGTGCGGCCCAATACGCGCTACCTGGCGGTCACGTGGGTGCATTCGAGCACGGGGCTCAAACTTCCGATTCGCGCGATGGCCGACGCGCTGGCGGCGATCAACGCCAAACGCAGCGAGAAGGACCGCGTGATCTTCTGCGTGGACGGCGTGCACGGGTTCGGCGTGGAGGACGTCACCGTGGCGGACCTCGGCTGCGACTTTCTGACGGCCGGCTGCCACAAGTGGCTCTTCGGCCCGCGTGGCACAGGACTCGTCTGGGGCCATCCACGAGCCTGGCCGCTCGCGCACGCGACCATTCCAACCTTCAACAACGAGGCCTATCGCATCTGGATGAAAGAACTGCCGCCGCGTGAAGTTCCGAAGGCCGCGATCATGACGCCGGGCGGGTTCCATTCATTCGAGCACCGCTGGGCGCTGGACGAAGCGTTCAAATTCCATCTCGCGATCGGCAAGGACCGGATCGCTGCGCGGATCCATCTGTTAAACCGTCAGCTCAAGGA
>JANOEZ010000363.1:0-3768 GCA_031413335.1 Nitrospirota bacterium | reverse complement strand
ACCACCCCCCTGCCCAACGGCTGCCACCGGACCGGAAGATTATTCCGGCGCGGATCGAAGAGACTCACCGTCGGTGTATCGAGCGCCGCCGCCATGTGAGCCG
Organism: Nitrospirota bacterium; assembly: GCA_031413335.1. Classification (GTDB taxonomy): domain Bacteria; phylum Nitrospirota; class Nitrospiria; order Nitrospirales; family Nitrospiraceae; genus 2-02-FULL-62-14. Next base: position 3,665 of record JANOEZ010000363.1, on the reverse strand, counting down.
GTCCGGTCGCGCCTGACACCACGGCGTGACTGGCTTCGATCACCGCCATGAGCTGACGGACCGTCAGGCGTCCCATGAGATCCAGCATGCCCTTTCCCATATCATGGGCCTCCGGTACGGCGTTGCGAAACCGGTCGCCTTCTTCCTCGTTGCCGGTCAGGACCACGCCGAGGCCCTCACCTGCGAGCTTCTGCGCAAGATTCCAATACTGCTCGACCCGCCAGCGGCGAGCCGCAAACCCGCCCGGATGCACCACGACGCGCCAGGCAGGCAGCCCGTCGAGTCGGGACCGCGCCCATTGACGCTCTCCGTCGGTCAGCACCAGTGCCGGACGCACCGGCACTCCCGGCTCAAGACCGAGGCCCCGCAGCAGCCCAAGGTTATACTCGCTTTCGTGTTTCGAAAAATCATGGCGATGTTCATAGACCCGCCGATTGGCAAAGATGCTGTACCACCGGTACCCGGTGGCGACTCGCGCCGGCACCCGCGCCACCCATGCCGCCATCATGAAGCGGCGGAACGGTTTCAGAAACACCGCGGCATCGAATCCTCCCCGGAACAAAGACACCAGCGCCCCGAACGACTCCCGGCCGGTGACCGTCATGACATCGTCCACGTCCGGATGGTGTTCCAATAGTGGCGCGGAAACGGCGCTGGAGAGAAACGTAATGTGGGCCTGCGGCATCACGCGGCGCAAGGCCGACGCAACCGGCAGGCATAGGATTTCATCGCCGATACCGTCCGGTCTCACCAGCAGGGCTCTCATTGATGCGCCAACCGGCCCGCGATCTGCTCCCGGGCCGCGGCCAGGACTTCGCCCGGTTCGATGCGGACCAGACATTCTCGTTCAACCGGATTCGCACAGCGGCGATTGAAACACGGGCTGCATGGAAGCTGACGCGCCAGGACGCGATGGTTCTTTCCGTAGGGGCCGGTCCGGGTCGGGCTGGTCGGTCCGAACAGCGCGATCACCGGCGTGCCGACCGCCGCCGCCACATGCATGGGGCCCGAATCGTTGGTCAGCAGCAGCGACGCCGATTGCAGCAAGGCCGGCAACAGGCCCAGCGAGATCAGCCCCGTCGCATCTATAAGTGGGGACGTTTTCACCAATGTCTTTACCGTCTGCGCATCTGCGCGATCGTCCGGCCCGCCGATCAGCACCACCGGTCCCGCTCCCTCCTGGTGCAGCCGGTCGGCCACCACGGCAAATGATTCCACCGGCCAGCGCTTGGTCGGCCAACGGGCGGAGACATGCATGGCAATCCATGACGAGCCGGCCCGCACACCGGCCCGGCTCAGCACGTCCGCTACCTTTTCACGGTCTGCAGGCGGAATCCTGAAACGAAATTGCGGTGTCGCGGGCCTGGCCGCCCCCAGCGCATCGGCCACGAGCAGATACCGATCCACTGCATGCATCTCCGGCGTGGGCGCGGCCACTCGCTGCGTATAGAACAACGGGCTTCCTTCACGCCCGTTGGCAAATCCGACTCGCACGGGACACCCGGCCAGCCGCGCCATGACCGCGCTGCGAAAGAGTCCCTGGAGATCCACGGCAAGATCGAACCGCTCCGCGCGGAGACGCGGAATTTCAGACAACCAGCCGGCCAGACCTGGGCCCACAGACCACACGCGATCCAGTCCCTCCACCCGCTCCAGCAATTCGGCCCACTGCCGCTTCACCAGCCAGGTAATATGAGCCTGAGGACAGTGCTGCCGCAGCGCGGCCAACGTCGGCAGCGCATGGACAATATCGCCCAGCGAACTGGGCTTAATGAACAGCATGCGTCTGTACTGGCTCACGGTTGCCCTCTCAACCGCCAAACTTCAACGAGATCTGTCCGGGCAGGCGATCCGCCGATTGCCCGGCGTCGCCGAACAGCCACGTCACGGCCTGGCCAAGATCGGTCGCCACATAATCCGGGACGGCGACTTCCTGGCGCAACTCTTCAAGTGCCTGCGCGCTGGTCGGGCCGGTCGTCACCAGAATTCCCTTCGCGCCGATCCGCCGCGCCAGATCGATGTCGCGTCGCTGATCCCCCACCACGTAAGCATGGGACAGATCGAGCCCGAGGTCGGCGACGGCCCGCTCGACCATCACCGTGCCGGGCTTCCGGCAGGCGCAGCCGTCATCCGGATGGTGCGGACAATAATAGAGCCCGTCGAACGGAGCGCCGCCAGCGTCGAAGACCGCGCGCAGCTTGGCGTGGATGGCCCCCAGCGTCTCGATCGAACACAGCCCGCGGCCGACGCCGGATTGATTCGTGATCATCACCACCCTGGCGCCGGCCTGTTTCAGCCGCGCCACCGCTTCCACGGCGCCAGGGAAAATCTGCAATTCGTCCGGTGTTTTGATGTAGCCGGTGTCGCGGTTCGTCGTGCCGTCCCGATCGAGAAACACGGTGACGCCGTGCAAGGGCAAGTGCTGGGTGTTGAGTGCTGCGTGCTGCGTACCGGAGGCATCGGCTTGCTTCGCGGCCATCTGGACAACCGCCGCCTGAACGACCTCGTCCACCGTAACGCGCGTCATGCACCGATGATCGATCGGGCATTCGCGCAACAGGCAGGGCGAGCAGTCCACCGGTTGGCGGACCAGCGCGTGCCCCGTTCCAAAGGGGGCGGTGGTGCGCCAGTCAGTCGGCCCGAACACCGCGACGACCGGGACACCGAACGCGGCGGCGATGTGCATCGGGCCTGTATCGTTGGTGACAACAACCGCGCAGCGCTTGACCGCCGCCATGAGTTCGCGCACTGAGGTTTTCCCGGACAGTATCACTGTTTTCGATGTGATCCGTCCAGCAATGGCCTGCGCGAGAGGCTCTTCGCCTCGTGCGCCGACGATGAGCACCTTGGCATTCAATTGCCCGGCCAGCCGATCGGCGGTTTCTGCAAACCGTTCCGGCAGCCACCGTTTGGCCCCGCCGTAGGTCGAACCGGGATTCAGTCCGATCAGCAACTCAGCGCCGCTGATTCCGGATTCCGCCAGGCGCTTCGCCATCGCCGTTTCCTCCTCGCGGAACAGCACGAGACGGGGCGACGCGGCCGGTTCTTCGCAACCCAGGGGGCGGAGCATCCCGAGATAGTATTCGACTTGATGAGAGATGGCGCCTCGTCCCGGACGTGGAACGGGATCGGACAGCAACAGCCGCCGCCCGTCCGTCGCATAACCATAGCGCTGAGGGATGCCGGCCAGAAACGCGAGCAGCGCGGCTTCGAACGCATTTTGAAACAGGATCGCCAGATCGAAGCGGCCCCGCCGCATGGCATTGGCGAGCCGCCACTTGCCGGTCAGTCCGGCGTGCTGCCCGCGATCGTCATAGACCAGGATATGAGAAACATCCGGGTGTCCCGTGAACAATTCCGCGACCGCCGGCTTGACCAGCAGCGTCAATTCTGCCTGGGGGAACAACCTGCGCACGGCCGAGATGGCCGGCTCGCACATCACAGCATCGCCGATCCAATTGGGGCCCCGCAACAGCACCCGCTTGAGTGCTGAGAACTGAACGAAGGGCTTCTCATCCATGACAGGCACCCATCGCAACGTTCATCGTTCCTGCTTCATCGCTCATCGTTACGCCGAGCACCTGTTCCCATTGCTCCCGCCCGCTCAGAATGTCGAGACTCAGCCGCACCGCCCAGACCTGTTCGCCGGATTGCAACAGCGGGGC
>JANOEZ010000362.1:0-2597 GCA_031413335.1 Nitrospirota bacterium | reverse complement strand
ATGGCTCTGACAAATGGCGAGTGATAATCTGACCGCACACATAAGGGGGGTGACCTATGAAAGCATTCTTCCAGACCGATGAGAGTTGGACGGGATTGATTCTCAGATTGACGCTGGGGATCGTCATGTTCCCGCACGGAGCCCAGAAAGTATTGGGCTGGTACGGCGGCTTTGGGTTCGACGGGACGATGGGGTTCTTCACGCACACGATGGGCTTGCCCTGGATCATTGCCTTCCTCGTGATCATCGGCGAGTTCTTCGGAAGTCTCGGACTGCTGGTCGGTTTCCTGACCCGGTTCAGCGCGGCGAGCCTCGGCGTCATCATGTTGGGCGCAGTCACGATGGTCCATCTGCAGAACGGGTTCTTCATGAACTGGTTCGGCAAGCAGCCGGGCGAAGGCTATGAGTATCACCTGCTGGTCATTGGCATCAGCATCGTGTTGACGATTATCGGGGCGGGACGCTGGTCGGCGGATCAGCAGATCGCGCAGCGAATCGCCAAGTAATTAAGCGCCGGAGTGAACCGGCGAAGGAGTTTCACCATGTTTGTTGTGGCTGGTGTCACAGGAAATACCGGATCGGTCGTCGCGCAGACGCTGCTCGATCGGAAACAGCCGGTCCGGGTGATCGTGCGGACGGCGGACAAGGGCGCGGCCTGGAAGGCCAAGGGGGCTGAGGTCGCCCTGGCCTCGTTGGATGATGTGCAGGCATTGACCAAGGCCTTCGAGGGCGCCAAGGGCGCCTATTTACTCGTACCGCCGAATTACCCGGCGGTCTCCTATCTCGATGATCGCAAAAAGGTCTCCGAGGCGCTGGCCAAGGCCGTTAAAGCAAGCGGGCTAGGCCATGTCGTGTTCCTCTCCTCCATCGGTGCGCACCTGCCCGAGGGAACGGGCCCGATTCGCATCGTCCGTTACGGAGAGCAGCAACTCGGTGCGGTCGCGAAGAACCTCACGATCCTCCGCCCGCCCTACTTTCTCGACAACTGGGCGCCGGTGCTAGGCGCGGCCAAGGCCCAGGGCGCGCTCCCCTCGTTTATCGCGCCGGATCGCAAGATTCCGATGATCTCGACGCGCGACATCGGGCGCATTGCCGCAGAGCAGCTCATTGCGGGTGGGAAAGGCCGAACGGTACTGGAACTGTCCGGCCCCGAGGACTACAGCCCCAACGACATCGCGGCGGCGCTGGCCGAACTTCTCAAGCGGGCCGTCACGGTGCAGCACGCGCCGCTCAGCGCGGTCGTGCCGACGTTCAAATCGTTCGGGTTTTCCGATGACGCCGCGCGCCTGTTCGAAGAGATGTACGCGTGCATCGAGCGGGGACAGCTCGATTTCGAGCGGCAGGGCGCCACACATCTGCGCGGGCGCGTGACCGCGACGGACGCGTTGCAGCGCCTCGTGTAAACCGATATGGCAAGGCAGAGACATTCAGAAAAGAGAGGTGCTCCATGAACACCACACAGGTCACGCAAGCCAAAGGCCTGGGCACAGGACCGGTCAAAGAAGTAGTGGAGGTGCATCGGCATGGATCGGCCCACATGGTCGGGGACGGGTTTCCCGTGCGCAACCTGATTCCCGGAGACGACGTCGGCGAGCAGCTCTCGCCCTTTCTGCTGCTGGACTATGCGGGACCGGCCTATTTCCCTCCGACCGACCACCTGCGCGGTGTGGGCGAGCACCCGCATCGCGGATTTGAAACCGTCACCATCGTCTATGAAGGCGTGGTGGCACATCGGGACTCGACGGGAAACGCCGGCGTGATCGGTCCGGGCGACGTGCAATGGATGACGGCTGCCTCCGGCATCGTGCACGAGGAAATGCACGAGAAGCAGTTTGCGAAGAAGGGAGGCACTCTCCACGCCATTCAACTGTGGGTGAACCTCCCCAAGACGTTCAAAATGTCCAAGCCCGGTTACCAGACGCTCTTGGATAAAGAGATTCCGGCGGTGGATCTGGACGGTGGCGCGGGACGCCTACGCGTGATCGCCGGAGAGTTTCGCGGTCTGAAAGGCCCCGCGAAGACTTTCACACCTGTTCATCTCTATGACCTGCGCGTGAAAGCGGGGCACCGCGCGGACGTGGCCGTGCCGGCCGGATTCAATACGGCGGTCTTCGTGCTGCAGGGCGAGGTTGCCATCAACGGATCGCGGCCTGTGAAAGAAGCGGAGTTGGCTCGGTTCGACAAGACAGGCGAGCGAATCGTCATCGAGGCCAAGTCGGATGCGACTCTGCTGGTGCTTAGTGGAGAAGCCATCAATGAACCCATCGCCCGCTATGGCCCCTTCGTGATGAATATGCAGGAAGAGCTGGCCCAGGCCGTGAACGATTACCGGATGGGCAAGATGGGGCATCTGGATTGAACATCAAGGACACCACGATGCACATCGAGATTTATTCAGACGTGGTCTGCCCCTGGTGCTACGTCGGGAAGCGCCGGCTCGAGCGGGCGCTTGCCACGTTTGGCGGCGAGGTGCGCACGACATGGCGGCCCTTTCAGTTGAATCCGACGATGCCGCTCGAGGGGGCGGATCGGAAGACGTATCTGGAGGCCAAGTTCGGAAGCCTGGAGGCGTTCGAGCGGCTCGAAGGGCAGGTCAT
>JANOEZ010000361.1:0-3066 GCA_031413335.1 Nitrospirota bacterium | reverse complement strand
CCACCATTGGTAAGTCAGCGGGGTGGAGCCGGACGCTGCGACGGTGAGCGCGCCGCCGAAACCTTCGAGCATCGGCAAATCGATGGGCTGTCGCGTGATCGTCGGCGCCACTCCGGTGGAACCACCCTGCACCAACTGCAGCGTGATCGAGCCGCTCTCCGCCGCGCCCACGGTATCGACGGTGATCGCGTACTGCCGTCCGGCTTCGGCGGTGAATGTCACGCGGCTCTGGCGACTGTTGGGCGCATTGTCGTTCGACGCCTCGGTGGTGAGCGTGCCGAGGGTGGCCCCGCGATAGACGGCGAGCACCGTGTCGAACGCGCTGCCGAATGAATCAATCGTCACCGGTCCGGTCTGCGGCGCGGTCCAGGTCCACCACACCGAGCGCCGGGCGGCCGTGCCAGCGTGAGCCGGTTCGCCGGCCTCGGTCGTGGCGCCGGTGTTTAAGCCGGTCGTCTGGGCGGAGGCGCCGTTGAGCGCGAGGCGTTGCCCAGTGGTATTCGGGTTTGTTCGCGGCATCGGCGATCCGTCTGCCGACGCGATGGATCAGATCGTTGACGTCGGGGTTTGCCGTGAGCGGGGCCGACCGGAGGATATCCCGGAAGGCTTTGACGCCCATCTCGATTTCTTTTTCAGGCGACAGATAAATAAATTGATCGCGGGCGGTGCCGGGCGCCTTGTAACAGCCGGCCAGAGATCCGAACAGACTCAGGGCGGCTCCGGAGCCCAGCATGATCCAGAGACTGACGGCGCTACGCAGGCCCAGCACTAATGCCGCACGGCGTCCCACCGGCGTGCCCAGGATTTCCCGCCGGGCCGTCTCGTGCCCCGCGCCCCGCGCTACTTGCTTCAACCTGTCCTCCTCATCCCTCACGCCTCACTCCTCACGGCTTCTGTTATGGCATCCACAGGTACATGAATTGTGGCGTCCCGCCTCGAACGAGTGCCATCAGATCAAAATTGGCCAGCAGATTGGTGTTGCCCTGTTGGCCGAACACTTGCGAGTAAATGTTATGTCGATACTCACCGGTTTGCTGGTAGACGACGATACGGGCGTCGGTCAGCCCGGCTTCCTTCTTTGCCAGATCGATGGCATCGTCCAAGTATCCGATACTGTCGACCAGCCCGACGGCCTTGGCCTGTTCGCCCGAATAAATGCGCCCGTCCGCCAGCTTGCGAATTTCATCGGCCGTCAAGTGGCGCCGCCCTTCCTTGATGACGGTCAGGAAGCGTTCGTAAAACCCGTTGATGACGCTTTGGAAGATTGCGCGCTCCTCGTCAGTCATGGCCCGAAACGGAGAGCCCATGTCTTTTCTGGGGCCGGACGTGATGGCGTTGGCGTGCACGCCTATTTTTTCCAGGAGGCCGTGCGCGTTCATCGTCAACATGATGACGCCGAGGCTTCCGGTGACGGACGATGGATGGGCCACGATTTTATCGGTTCCCATGGCGACGTAGTAGCCGCCCGATGCCCCCACATCCATGATCGACGCGATAATTGGAATTTTCTTCCTTTGCTTGAAGAGCCGCAGCTCGTGGTAGAGCACGTCGGAGGCCGTCACGGTTCCCCCCGGCGTGTTGATCCGCAGGACGAGCGATTGCACGTCCGGATCGGCGGCCGCTTTGGTCAGCGCTTCTTTCAGGCGCGCAACCTGGCTGGGGATGGGATAGAACCCGTGTTCCTCAGCCGAGCTGATCATGCCGACCAGATCCAGCATCAGCACCTTGGCGGAGCCGGACCCGCTGATTTCTTTTTCCTGCAGCGGTCCCGGGCCGGGAGGAAGATTGATCGTGAAGCAGCCGGCCAGCATCGTCGCCGCGCCAAACACTGCCATGCCGTGGAACATCCGCTTATGCATGTGTCTTCTCCATCATTTGGGTAAACTGTTCGAAAAGATACGCCGAGTCGTGCGGGCCTGGCGAGGCTTCCGGATGGTATTGAACGGACAGGACCGGCTGATCCAGGCAGACCATGCCTTCCACCGAATCGTCGTTCAGGCTGAGATGGCTGACCGAGACGCGTCCCAGCGGTGTCGTGATCACCGGCTGCGTGGCGGCGCCGACCGTGACCCCTGCCGGCGGCCGCACAGCGAAATTGTGGTTTTGCGAGGTGATCTCGACCTTTCTGCTACGGAGATCCATCACCGGATGGTTGGCGGCATGGTGCCCGAATTTCAATTTATAGGTTTTGAGACCGAAGGCCAATCCCAAAATCTGGTGGCCCAGGCAAATGCCGAGAATGGGCCTGGTGCCGATCAAGGCTTTTGCCGCCTCGATCGCGTAGGGCACGCCCTCCGGATCTCCGGGGCCGTTGGACAGCACGATGCCGTCCGGTTTTAACGCTTCGACGGCCTTGGCCGAAGTGGACGCCGGGACCACGGTCACCGCGCAGCCGACGTCCACGAGTCGGCGCAGGATATTCTGTTTCACCCCGAAGTCATAGACCACGACCTTGTACCGGCGCGTCGGTTGTGTGAGTGCGTGACCGTTCGTTACGGGTATCCATGCGCCTGAGCCTTCTGTCCAGTCATAGCTTTTTCCGCAGGTCACTTCTGCAGCTAGGTCCCGTCCGACAATGGAGGGCGCGGTGCGGGCCTTCTCGGTTACGCACCGGCGGTCCAGGTCGATATGGGAAATGACGCCCTGCTGGGTGCCCTTCTCGCGCAGGTGCCTGGTCAGCTCACGGGTGTCGAGGCCCTGGATGCCGACGACGCGGGAGGCTTTCAGATACTCATCGAGCGATTGTTCGGCCCGACAGTTGCTGGGCCTCCGACCGGACTCCTTGACGATAAAGCCTTCTGCCCAGACGCGCCGGGACTCGACATCCTGCTTCGTCACCCCGTAGTTGCCGATGTGCGGGCAGGTCATCGTGACGATCTGCCCGTTATAGGATGGGTCCGTCAAAATCTCCTGGTAGCCGGTCATGGCGGTGTTGAAGACGACTTCTCCAATCGTCTCCCCTTCATACCCAAGCGCCTGGCCCTCAAAGACCGTCCCGTCGGCTAGTACTAGGAGTGCTTTCTTCAAGTCTTACAGTTCCTTTCTCAAGAATGACTTGAGTTTAAC
>JANOEZ010000360.1:0-1828 GCA_031413335.1 Nitrospirota bacterium | reverse complement strand
CGAATGTTGCCTGGAGTTGAGCCACGCCACTGCGCCGAGCCCGGCGGCATGGCCTGTGGCAAAACAAGCGGTCAGGAGATAGCCGCCGGTCGGCGCTTCCCAATCCAGCATTTCCCCCGCGCAGAAGACGCCCGGCAGATCGCGGAACATCAGCCGTGCATCGAGTGCCTCGAACGCCACTCCACCGGCCGTGCTGATGGCTTCCTCCAAGGGGCGCGGCGCCACGAGTGTCAGCGGCAACGCTTTGATCGCGGCGGCCAGCCTGGCCGGATCGGCCACGTCCTCTTTCGGCGCCACTTCACGAAGCAATCCCGCTTTGACTCCTGCGAGATTGGCCTGTCGCCGGAGCTGCGTGGCCATGGTGCGTTTCCCGCGCGGTTGCGAAAGATCTTCGATGAGGCGCGGCAGGCTCCGATCGGGCGCCAGATCGAGAGAGAGAACCGCCCTACCCATGGCCTGAATCTCATCGCGCAGGAGCGCCGACACCGCATAGATGACGCCGCCTTCGACGCCGGTCTCAGTGATCACGAACTCGCCCATCTGCCGGTACGCCCCGCCAGCCGGAGTCTTCGCCGTCACGGCCACTGACTTCACCGGATGGCCGGCGAATTTTGTCCGGAAATGTTCGGTCCACCCGACGTCGAACCCGCAGTTCGCTGGTCGGAGCGGTTCGAGGCGGACCCCGCGATCAGCCAGCAGCGGCACCCAGGCTCCATCCGAGCCGGACTTGGGCCAACTCCCTCCTCCCAGCGCAAGGATCACGGCATCGGTCTGGACGGAGCGTTCCCCCTCCGGCGTCAGAAAACGCAGCGTGCCCTGCCCGTCCCAGCCATGCCAGCGGTGCTGCGCATGGACCGTCACGCCGGCCCGGCGCAACCGGCGCAGCCAGGCGCGCAGGAGCGGCGCGGCCTTCAGGTCTTTTGGAAAAATTCTCCCGGACGACCCCACGAAGGTCTCGATGCCAAGCGCGCGCGCCCAGGCACGCACGGCCTCGGGTCCGAATGCTCCGATCAGGGGTTCGAGTTGCTTGCGGCGGGTTCCGTACCGGGCGAGAAACGGCTCCGGCAGTTCCGAGTGCGTGAGATTCAGCCCCCCTTTGCCGGCGAGGAGAAACTTGCGCCCGACCGAAGGCATGGCATCGTAGAGATCAACCTGAAGAGGCTGCGCACCGCCTGCGACAGCCGCCTCCGCGGCCATCAACCCGGCCGGTCCTCCACCAATGACCGCGATCTTCATGGTTGGGACCGGGTCATCGGGATCTTCATTCACAACCCGATCGTTTCGATCAGCTGAATATCTTCGGCTGTCAGTGCGAACTGGTCGGATTGAAGGTCTTCTTTCATATGCTGCGGGTTCGTGGTGCCAGTCAGCGGCAACATGCCGATCTGCATGGCGAACCGAAAAACGACCTGCGCGATACCGGCTCCCAACCGTGTGGCGATGGCCCGCACCTCCGGTTCAACCAGCACTCCTCGATTTGCGGTCAACAGTGAAAACCCTTGATAGACGATGCCGTGGGTCCGACAGATCTCCCTGACCTCCTTGTCCCATCCGAGCGCGGCATAACAGCGGTTCTGCACCATCATCGGTTTGTGTTTGGCCTTCGCGCACAACTGTGCGAGCTGTTCGGCTGACACATTGCTGATGCCGATCATTTTTGTCTTGCCTGATTCATAGAGCCCCTCGATGGCCGCCCACACTTCCCAGTCCGCTGCTCCCAATCCCTGACGCAAATAGGGTCCGTGCAGGACATAGGAGTCGAGGTAGTCCGTATGGAGATGAACCAGCGAACTGTCGAAGGACTGTTTGACCTGCGTCGTGAGATCGG
>JANOEZ010000359.1:0-1404 GCA_031413335.1 Nitrospirota bacterium | reverse complement strand
TTCATTGAGATGCCTGCGGAGTCGAGCAGGTCGCGCCCGACCAGAATGGGCGCCTTGAAATGAATGGCCAGTGCGATAGCGTCGGAAGACCGGCTGTCGAACACCTTCATCCCATCTTTCATCGCCACCGAGAGTGCGCCGTGGTAGGTGCTGCCGTGCAGCGTAATGACCACCTGTGTCACTTTCGCGTTCAGCGTCGTCAGGATCGTGTGCATGAGATCGTGGGACAAGGGCCGGCTTGTTTTCTCTCCGCTCAACGCGCCGTGGATGGACAGGGCCACCGTCGGGTCCACGAACACGGGAATCACTTTCCCTTCCGCCTTGAGCATGACCACATGACCGTGATCCGTCATGCGCACCTGGACATTTTCAATTTTGACCTGAGCCGGCTCGGCTGCCGAGCTGCCGAGCGACGCTGCGGTACCCATGCCGACGCATAGAGCAAAGATGATTCGCTTCATGGCGTCCTCCCGGGCTTATGCCCTGATGTACGCGTTCTCGTCTTTTTCGAAGCCGATGACGGTCTCGGCCCCGTGCCCCGTAATCACGCGCGTCTGTTCGTCGAGCGTGTAGAGACGCTCGCGGATGGACCGTTCAATGGCATTGAAATCCCCGCCCCACAGGTCGGTCCGCCCGATGGCGCCGCGAAAGAGCGTGTCCCCGGCCAGCACGAGCTGCGCGGACTGAAAGTAAAAACTCATCGAGCCAGGCGTATGGCCGGGCGTGTGCAGCGCGATGCCGTTCAGCTCGCCGACTCCGATCTGTTCTTCGTCCTTGAGAAAATGCTCAGGCATGAGCGCCGGCGCCGAGGCCACGCCGAACAGCTTGCACTGGACGTCCAGTTTTTCCCATAGCAGCTTGTCCTGTTCGTGCAGGCAGAGCGTCGCGCCGGTGGCGCGCTTCAGCTCGCTCGACGCCAGGAAATGATCGAAATGCGCGTGGGTGTGCAGGATGCGTTCGACGGTGAGGCCCAGACTCTGGACTTCCTTGAGAATCTGGTCCACGGCTCCACCGGGGTCCACCACGATGGCCTTTTTCGTGACCGGATCGCCGATGATCGAACAATTGCACCCCAACGGCGGCACCGGAAATGTTTTCACGATCATCATGGTCTCATGCTAACGCGTGCCCGCTTCGGTGGCAAGCACCGAAGGACCGTTAATCGTTCAACGTTATTCGTGAATCGTCCGCATCAAAGACCGAGAGTCTTCCTCGATACATACTCGATTAACGGTTAACGTTTCACGTTTAACGCTCTTCGTTGGACTGCGCCATCCAGAGCACTTCCGTATCGGCGATCGTCCAGACCTTGCCGCGCCGGTGCATCCACACCAGGAACCCTCCGCCTGTGCCGTCCAGGCGCTCTTCTTCCACATAGACCAGGGCCTGATCTTCGCGCCGGGC
>JANOEZ010000358.1:0-4338 GCA_031413335.1 Nitrospirota bacterium | reverse complement strand
TCCAGCCGCCGCGATGCCATAAAATTTGCTGGGGACAATGAGGCCTTCCAGCGCGGGTTGCAGCGAGATGAGATGGACATCTGGCACACTCAGACTGAGCGAGAGTTGTTCCCGCGGCTGATAGGGCTTGAACATGATGTTCTCGAGACCTCTTCTCCTCGCCTCTTCTTCGATCCGATCGCGTTGCGCACCACCACCAATAAAGAGGAACATAATGTTCTTCGCACGTCTCAGCTTCTCCGCGGCGTCAAGAATCGTATCAAACTCGTGTGCTCGTCCGATATTCCCCGAATACCCCACGACAAACATATCTTCCAGATGCCACTCTCGTCTAAGATCATTCTTCTCTCGATCGACGGGCTGGATTGCACGGCCATCTGCCCAATTATGGATAACCTGTATGACGCCAGGCTGAATGCCCTCCTCAGTCAGCTTGTTCGCCATCCCGTCGCCGATGACGACATTCTTACAGGCAGTCCGAAGAGACCAATTTCTCACCGATCGCAACAGGCCCTCAAGCCCCTTGATTCCCCCTACAGCAAGCGCTCCGGCCACTTCCGGGAACAAGTCCTGAGTCCAATTAATCAACCTCGCTCCACGAATCTTTGCCACAATCGCCGCCACGACCGATATAAGCGGAGGATCGGTCTTGGCCACAACGATATCTCCGTGCGTGAGCAAAACGAAGAGGCTCCAGGTGGCACCGAGATAAAACGTCAGGCAGTCAAATGTGCGGCCCAGTAAGTTCTGACGTCCAAATCGCGTGGTCCACAAGCGGATCACACGAACCCCTTGAACAAAGTCGCTCCTTGATAGGGTGGAATCTGGATCGTCGTAAACCTGTCTACTCGTGACAACGTAAATGGATGCTCCAGTCTTAGCCAGGTGGAAGGCCAAATCAGTCAGGAGCTGGCTGGTTGCGGAATGGTCTGGGTGGAAGAACCGGTTGACAAATACGACCTTCATTTAGATCGGCAGTCCCCGTTCCTTTCGTTCAAGTTCCTTCATCTTCAAAGCGATCATATACTCATAGATTGATTGTAATACGCAGTAAGTGAATCCAGGGCGACCATCTAAGAATCCGCGCTTGATGACATAGAGATAAAGAAACTTGAGAAAAGAGCGACATGGGATCTGGAAAGACAAGTCTTTGAGCGCCTTGCGACGATGCGCTGCGTCTCTACTGAAGAGAGAACCTCCTGACCGAGAAGCTCCTTTCAACAGCTTCATCCCCTCCAGTGCTTCGAGTCCAGAATACTTATTGTGCTTTTCAAACCACTCGGCCAATCCTTTACTGAAATTGTAGTGAAGAAAATAATTCTTCAGATAGCCGTGTACACCGTTAATCACTGGAGTAGGATTCACCAATCGTTCAAATCGAACATTCTTGGGTCTAAAGAATCTCATAATCATGCCTGGGGGCATTGCATGCTTAATCCACCGACCCATGAAATAGTTCTTTCTTCCGCAATAATAGGCAACAGCCTTTTCATTTCGATTTGAACCAATGGCGCAGATCTCCCCGCGCAAATCGTCAGTCATTCTCTCGTCGGCATCCAGGTAGAACACCCACTCATGCTTAAATGCAATATTCTCCATCGCCCAGTTTTGATGAGAAGCCCAATTGTCAAACTTTCTCTGAACAACGCGTGAACCTGAACCTTTAGCTATTTCTACCGTTCGATCCGTGCTTAAGGAGTCCAACACGACGATGTCATCGCACCACTTCACTGACTCTAGGCAAATCGGTAGATTGATCTCTTCGTTCAGAGTGAGAATCAAAATAGAAATGCTCATTGACTAGGCTTCTTGGCAATTGCGATCATGGACTTGGCAAGGACAGGGAAACGTCCAACTCGGTAGAACTCAATATTTACGAAACCGGCCTCTCGAAGGAGAACCTGAAGTGTCCGTAAAGACCAAAATTTTATATGGCCATGATCCCACAACACAGTGAAATGGGCATCCATTGTCCCTGTTAAAGCCATCGCCAAATTTTTCCAGTACCCATGATAGGGCGTCGAAATGATGGCCGTCCCTCCAACCTCTAGCAGATCATAAATCGTCTTAGCGAATTTGCGGGGGGAGTAAAGATGTTCGATGACTTCTAGACTGATCACGATTGGAAATTGACCGTATTGGTTTCTTAGTTCATCATATGCCGATCCTAGGTGGAGGTTGAGGTCAGGATAGGATTGATGAGCCTGGGCAATCCCCTCCGCTGAGGCATCAACTCCGGTTACCTCAAAATCAAGCTTTGACAAAGCATTCGCAACCGATCCATTGCCGCAACCCAGCTCAAATATCCGCTGACATAAAGAGGATTGGTTGGCAAGAATTGCCTTCACTGTAGGCAAAAGATAGTCATGGGATGCGTTCAGTTTGTTATCACCATATCGATAGCCAGTAATATTGGCTTTCATGTTCTGCACGATGACTCCCATTTTTTAATTACTCGTGGCTGGATCGCCAGCCACGACCCTCCGGGGAACGATGTTCAAGCACGCCTATTTCCACAGACGCCGCGCACTGAAGTCATCCCTCGATTACCCATTCAGGCTTGGTACCACCATTCAGTATCCAGCGGTAGGTTTCAGCCATCTGCGGCCCCAGACGCCTCCAGGAAAACTCCTCCTCCATCCAGCCGTGCCCACGCTGCCCCATCTCTGCCAATACATCAGGCGCCAGACCAAGGGCATGATTCAGACAGGTCACCAACGGGTCGAACCCAATGTCGATCCACCAACCGGCTTTTTTCTGCTCCAACCTTTCCCATGGTGCGCCCTTAGATACAATGGCAGGTACACCAGCGGCCAGCGCCTCTGCTACTGTCATGCCGAAGTTTTCAGAATACGTCGGCAGCACGAAAAGATCGGCTGCTCGATAGGCTTCCCACTTCTGCCTACCCTTCAAGACACCCACAAAATCAACTCGTTTCAGATGCAGTTGGGCAGCCAAGTCTTGCATCTTGATCAGGTAACCGCCGTTGTCCGGCCCAGCAATCACCAAACGCCAATCGGGGAAGCGGTCCTGCACAACCTGCCAAGCCTGCAGCAACATATCGAGACCTTTTGATGGGTGCACACGACCAAGAAAGAGAAGAGTGCGGGAGATTCCCGCTTGCTTAGATGCAACCGGGGGAATGTCGATGCCATTGGGAATAATCGCTACGGGCTGGCGGAACCCCATGCGTCGGATGTTTTCGTATTCTGGCTCCGCCGTGGCGTGGAAGCAGACTGTTGCTGCCAGTGCAGGCTTTTGCACCAGAGGCCAGAACAGGCGCTTGACGACAGAACCGTGTTGCATTGCCCACTCAGATAGTGTCCCACGAGGCGAAATGACCAAGGGTACGTTATGCTTCCTAGCCACTACCCCCGGATATACATTCGGCATCATCCACAGACTATTGTTGTGGATGATCTCGACAGAACGCGACCTGGCTTGCTCAGTCAGCCAGTGGCGCATCTCCGGCGAACGCCCTAATCGGCGCGGCCCCACCCCCAAAGGGAAGGCCTTCACGAACCTGGGCGGTGACGCCATCGGTGTCCAGTCAAGTACGGCAAGCGTCACATCCTGCCCTTCTGCAATGAGTGATTCGCAGAGGCGGACCACCGAGTATGACGGGCCGGTCGCCTCTTCTGAAATTGAAGGTACGGTATGGATCAATCGCATGTTTATTGTTTCCTGGAATACTAGCACTGAGGAACATCCCTGCTCATATAAAGAGCAGCCTACCGGAGGCTATCGATTCAATACGCAACGGTGTAGTACGAGAGTTTGAGCAATTCCATGCCCACAAACTTGGCCCACATTTTGTCGCCCCACCAACGAGAGGCATCCCATGTCTGAGGTTTAGTCTCGATCAGTCGATATTCAAGACCATGTCTGGCACAGGCTGCGCCCCATACCATATCGAGTCTTCGGAGGTGCGGTGGATCGCTGATCACCAGGGCAGTCTTCCACTGGCGGCTCTTCATCAGCAAGGCTGTATTGTTGGCTTCTTGATAGGAATTTGCAGACTGATCGTCGAAGAGCAGCGCCTCGGCCGGGGCGCCTCCATCGAGGAGAAGCCTGGACTCCCACTGGAGATAATGGTTGGGCCTCTGTCCCGGGCCACTGTCCAAGCCAGTAAGAAGAATTCTCTTCGCATGGCCTTCCCTGTATAGCTGGAGGGCACTCTGAACCCGTTCAATTCCGCCACCGCCCAGGGCTACGATGATATCCCCTTCGGTTGGCACAGTACGGGGCGCAGAAAGCCAGTGTCCCACATTGAGCACAATCAAAATGGTGAGGAGCAGAGTTAATGCACCCACCATACCCACTGCTTTCAATCGATTC
>JANOEZ010000357.1:0-2970 GCA_031413335.1 Nitrospirota bacterium | reverse complement strand
GGTGCCATCCGGCCATTTCTGCGCGTTGCCCTCGTTCGTCGCGTAGACCTGCCCCTTGGCCGGAATCTGAATATTCTCGTGCGACAGATAATATTCGCCGATTCCGGGGTCCAGCGTGAAGCCGTGCACGCCATGGCCCGCGGTAAAGACGAGCATCGTGCTCGATCCATACATCAGATAGCCTGCCGCCACCTGCTGCGTGCCCTTGCGGATCAATTCGGGCTCGGACGGCATCCCCTTGCCCTCATGCTTGAGAATCGAGACAATCGTCCCCAGCGGCATGTTGACATCCGTATTGGACGAGCCGTCCAGCGGATCGAACAACAGCATATACTTGCCGTGCGGCCAGTTTTCCGGCAACTGCACGGGCTTTTCCATCTCCTCGGATGCCAGCGCGCAGACCAGGCCGCTGTACTGAAAGACCCTGAGAAAGGCATCGTTGGAAATTTCGTCGAGCTTTTTGACCGTCTCGCCCTGGACGTTCGTATTCCCCGTCGTGCCAAGAATATTGATGAGGCCGGCCCGCCGCAGATCGTTGGCGATCATCTTGCCGACCAGCCCGATCTGGGACATCAGGGCCGAGAATTCCCCGGTCGCGCCTGGGTGCGCAGCCTGCGACTGAATGATGTGTCTGGTCAGTGTAATCGGAAATGGCGGCATCGCTACATAGACTCCGTTCAGAAGGGAATTATATCGGGTTTCGCATCATCCGGCAATCATACCGAGAAGCTGAACACCCCGGTCACGGCGACGGCTTCGCGCCGAATCCATCGATCAGATCCGCCACCACGGACCCCACGATCACCTTCGCCTTCATCCTGAGTGGAATCCGGCGGTCGTCGTTGGTGAACCAGACCCGGATGTTGCCTTCGTTCAGGAAAATGCCCTGGAACGGCATGATCGCCAGCGCGCGAATCGCTTCAATCTCGCCCCAAGGCCCACGGACCTTTTCGATCGCTTCAATCCTGACTTCAAGACGATAATTTTTCTTGTCATGGTGCACCGTCATCGCCTGCGAGAACCCCGGCTGCAGCAACGGCAGGCTCCGGATCACGTACAGGCAGGAGATGGAATCCTGCGTGCCCGGCGGGATGGGAATCGTCGTGGGCTCCCCGTCCTTGATCGAGAGGACGTTTCCCTGCGCGTGATGGAAAGTGACGTCGTAATCGTTCTTGCGTTTTCCTTCCCTCCGGCGAAACAGCAGCTTCTGCGGAAACAAGGTCTCCGCGTCCACAATGGACTCGACCCGATTGTCCACAGCGTAAAACTTCGTCACCACGGGGCTGGAGGTTGCCGTGGTCACAAACCGCAGCGTCCGGCGGCCGTCCAGCGGCGGCGCCTGGCCTGCCTCCATCACGGCGGTGGCCGCATGCAGGCCCATCCACGAGACGCGATAGGTGAATCGCTCGCCGAGCGCGAACGACGGCTTGAGCGACGGCGGAGCGTCAGCCGCGTCGGCGACATGAGTGAACACGAGTGTGCAGGTGAACAGCAGGAAGAAAAGGCGATGCAGGCAGGCGGCGGCTGGGGAGGAGAACGGCACCGTGTCAGATCGCGAGCGAGCGGCGCGTATCGGCCAGCTCGGTTTCGATCAAAGTCCGGATGGCCGTGAGGCGATCGGGAGAGGAGGCTTCGAAGCGGAGCACGAGGGCGGGCTGCGTATTGGAGGCCCGGATCAGCCCCCACCCGTCCTCGAAAATGACGCGAATACCGTCGATCGTGATGACCTCGCGAATCTTGAGCCCCGGTGCCGCGTTACCGGACTTGGCCCGTTCCATGAAACGGGCCTGGACCTTCTTCACGAGGTCGAACTTGACCGCATCGGGGCAGTCCACGCGAATCTCCGGCGTTACCGACGTGACGGGAAGGTCGGCGAGGAGGGCCGAGAGCGGCTGCCCGGACTTGGCCAGGATTTCGATCAGGCGGCACGACGCGTAAATGGCGTCATCGTAGCCGAAATAACGGTCCGCAAAAAACATGTGCCCTGACATCTCGCCGGCCAGGACCGCATGTTCCGTTTTCATTTTGGCTTTGATCAGCGAATGGCCGGTCTTCCACATGATCGGACGACCGCCCCGGCGCTGAATATCGTCATAGAGGCTTTGCGACGCTTTGACCTCGGAAATGACCGTGCTGCCAGGCTTGTCCTTCAAAATATCCCGCGCATACAGCACCAGCAGCCTGTCGCCCCAGAGAATGTTGCCGTGCTCGTCCACCGCCCCAATGCGGTCGGCATCCCCGTCATAGGCGATCCCCACATCGGCCTTCGTCTCACGGACCTTGGTGATGAGATCCTGGAGATTACCCTCGACCGTCGGGTCCGGATCGTGATTGGGAAATCGCCCGTCGACATCCTCGTACATGCCGGTGACACGGCACCCGAGCAGCCGCAGCGCGTCCGGGCCCACAAGCCCGCCCATGCCATTGCCGCAGTCCACGACGACCTTGAGCGCGCCGGCCTTGACGTGCGCGAACGATTTCTTGATGTAGGCCATGTAGTCCGGGATGATGGGATGTTCCGACACCGTGCCGTGTCCCGTCACAAACTGCCCCTTGTCGATGTCGTCTTTCAGGGCCTGGATGGCGTCTCCGTGCATCGAGTCCTTCCCCAGACACAGCTTGAAGCCATTGTACTCGGGCGGGTTGTGGCTGGCCGTAATCATCACGCCGCCGCCCACCGGCAGCGTGAAGATCGCGTAATACAGCAGTGGCGTCGGACAGACCCCGATATCCACCACGTCCAGCCCGCAGCTCAGCAAACCCTTCAGCACCGCCTGCCGCATCTGCATCGCGCTGGTGCGCGCGGCGCCCCCACCGCCGGCTGCACCGGGGTCTGGAGCAGCAGGGACAGCTCGTCGACCACCGGGATGTCGGTAGGATCGGCCATCACCAGCACGAGCCGCCCGCCCTCCCGCCGATAGGGAAGGAAGTTGTAGCGGAACATCAGCTCGACGGGCACCGACTTCAGGA
>JANOEZ010000356.1:0-5045 GCA_031413335.1 Nitrospirota bacterium | reverse complement strand
CCGGCCTCACGGGCACGAGCGGAAACCTGCTGCTCGATTGGCGCGCGCGCGCGAGCTTCGACGGGGGCGTGTCGTGGTTGCCGTCGATCGACGTCAACGACGGCACGTTCGACCCAGGCTTGTCGACGAACTGCCGGTTCTGTTGCACCGCCGGACAATGCGCGGTTGGTGCGGCGCAAACGCTGCGCATCGGCGAGTACAACGGCATCGCGTTCGGCGAATGCGCGGCGCACATGGTCTGGCCGGACGACGCCACGTGCGGAGGCGGTTTCAGCGACGTCTTCTACGATCGCCTTTTGCCTTCTCGCGTTTTATAACGTGAGCATAATAGTCAGCCGCCAAGGCATGCGCCAACCGGTAATCGGCCGAGGCGAAGGTCTGGGAGTAGTCCTGGACACGCCCGCCGCGAAGCCCGTAAAAGACCCGGCTGATGCGCGCCTGCCACTGGTCCACGGGGCTGAATTCGCCCATCGGCTGCGGCAGCGCGTCAGGATTGGTCGCGGTGTTCATCGCCATGGCGCGGCATAGTACCAAAAATCAGGACTGAGGTGCGAGTGCTGAGGACTGAGGTCGCGTTTTTTTGCTCGGCCCTCAGTCCTGAGTCCTCAGTCCTGAAGGCGCCTGCGCCGCAGGCGCGCCTTGACAGTCATTGAGGTGTACGGTACGACAGCGCCATGCACTCGATGCGCGCGCGCTGCGTTCAGCTTGCCCTGCTGTTCACATTCTTATGGGTGGGCGCCGGGTTCGCTGCCGACGGCTTGCCGGAACTTCAGGACAAGAATCCTCTCCCGACCTACGACTTTAATAAACCGCCAGAAGGATTGTTTCTCACCATCCAAACCGCCGAGGGATTCGACGAAGAATTGGGCTACCGGCGTACGCACGAAATCGTGCCTGTCCAGCCGACTGCTCTATTCCACCCTTCTTCCCCGGCGGTCTACATCGTCTTCAGCGTGCACCAGCACTACCAGCCCTATCAGGTGTTCGGCATCTGCTACCCTGAACAAGTCCCGGGACTTGATCCGAAGACCCTGATCGCGCAAGACACCATGTATATGGCGCTCGAGGATGAAAGCGGCTATGTCAAATTGGCTCCACCGGACGGCGGGTGGAAGCCCGGCCAGTATAAGGTGGAGATCCACGTTGGATTTTCCGTCACGGAACTGAGTCTGATGGGCACGATGCGATTTACCGTCGCTCAGAAGCCGTAATCCGTTATCCGTAAACCGTGATCCGGACCGATAACGGATTACGGATAACGGTTCACGGATCACGGTTTACGGATCACGCATCACGTCCCCTGGTTTGACCGTCCTCCGTCCCTTCTGTAGAATGCGTACGAAATCCAGTTCATCTGGTTCGTTTGGTTTGTCTGGTTTGTCTTGTTCAACCAAAGAAACCAAACAAACGAGATAAACCAGAAGAACCAGTCTGGGAGTCATCAGACGCTCATGTCCAATTCACCCCGTCCCTGGATTTCCGTCGTCATCCCGATCAAGGACGAACGGGACAACCTGCCGCCGCTGACCGATCAGCTCTTGAAAGTGCTGGATGCACACGAACGGTCCCGTACCACTCCCTTCGAAATCCTTTATATTGACGATGGCAGCACCGATGGCAGCAGCGCCCTCATGGACCAGCTGACCGCCCAGCACCCGCACATCCGCGTGCTGCACTTCGACCGCAACTACGGCAAGACGGCCGCCCTCGACGCGGGCTTCAGGCACGCCAGCGGCGACCTCATCCTCACAATGGACGGAGATCTCCAACTGGATGCCGCCGACATCCCCTTCTTGTTGCCATTGGCGGCGACGTACGACCTGGTCTGCGGATGGCGACAAAACCGCCACGACAATCTCGTCAGGAAAATCTCCTCGCGGCTCGGGAATTTGATCCGGCGTGTCGTCACCGGCGACCATCTCCACGACACAGGCTGCGAACTGAAGCTCTTCCGCCGCGCCGTCGTGGAAAAATTGCAACTGTTCGAAGGGCTGCATCGGTTCATGCCGGCACTGGCGCTCATGCACGGGTTCACCGTGACCGAGGTCCCGGTCCGTCACTACCCGCGAATCCACGGGACCTCGAAATACGGACTCGGCAACCGCTTTTTCAAGGTCCTTTATGACCTGATCGGTTTCCGCTGGATGCGGGCTCGTGTCTTGAAGTACAAATTTCGTGACAGGTGACGCGTGAACCGTGATCCGTGCCGAGCAAGAAGCAGTCGATGGGGAAGAGGATACTATTGAGAACCCATAAAGATCTGGATGTCTGGAACGCAGCGATGGAATTAGCCGGGCAGATCTACGCAGTGACAGCAAAATTCCCCAAGGAAGAGCGTTATGGGTTAACCTCGCAAGCGAGGCGTTGCGCCGTATCGATTCCGAGCAATATCGCTGAAGGCGCAGCTAGGAATTCCAGGAAAGAGTTCGTCCAGTTTCTTCACATCGCTCTTGGGTCCGCTGCAGAGCTAGAAACGCAGCTTATCCTGGCGAAGAACATGGGGCTTTTTTCTGAAACCAGCCCTTTTAACAGGATCGAGAAAGTCAGAATGATGCTGTCCGGGCTGATCCGTTTCCTCAAAAGAAAATCATCTACGGATCACGGATCACGGCTCACGTCTTCTCCATGAGCACCACCGAAATCATCTGGCTCGGCATTGGATTTTTGGGACAGGGCCTGTTCTTTGGCCGGTGGGTTGTGCAGTGGCTCGCGTCCGAAAAGCAGGCGGCAAGCCACGTCCCGATCGCCTTCTGGTACATGAGCCTCATCGGCGGCATGATTACCCTCGCCTACGCGATCTATCGAAAAGACCCAGTCTTCATCGCGGGCCAGTGTATCGGGGCCTTCGTCTATTTACGGAACCTGGTGTTGATCTCCCGCTCCACTCGCAACGCCGGCACTGTCGAGTCTCCTCCGGCTCCCAAGCTATGACGACTCGCCGCTGCCGCTCCATGTGCCGTTCGTTTCAACAGGAGTGATCCCGTGAACGACTCACACCAGGGACGCAATCTCCTCCTCCTGCTCGTCCTGGCCGGCCTGCTCTTCTTCCTGAACCTCGGCGGCATGGGCCTGACCGACCGGGATGAAGGACGCAACGCGGAGGCCGGCCGCGAGATGCTGGAGACCGGCGACTGGATCAGTCCCACGTTCAATTACGAGCCGCGCTACGCCAAGCCCGTCTTCGTCTACTGGTTGATGAGCCTCTCCTACCACGCGTTCGGCGTCGGCGAATTCGCGGCCCGGTTTCCTTCTGCGCTGTTTGCCGTTGCGCTGATCCTGATGCAGTACCTGTTTCTCGCGCATCTGCGTGGGCCGGTCATCGGCATCTTCGCCGGCTTGATGCTGCTGGTGAATCTCGAAATAATCGGGCTCGGCCGCGCGGCTCTGACCGACAGCGTCTTGATTTTCTTCACCACCCTGTCGCTGTTCGGTTTTTGGCTCGGCCTGCATGGCGACGGGCGAATGAGGCACTGGATGTGGGCGTTCTATGTCGGGATGGCGCTGGCCACCCTGACCAAGGGGCCGGTCGGCTTCCTGGTGCCGTTGTTAGCCGTCATCCCATACCTGTCCCTGACGAAACGATGGGGCCAGTGGTGGCGAACGGGCCTGCCGCTCGCAGGCACCGCGCTCTGCCTGCTGCTCACGCTCCCCTGGTATGTGGCCATGCTGCAGATCCATGGGGAGGACTATTTCCGCATCGCCCAGGCGCATACGATCGGACGCTTCCTCAAGCCCATGGAGGGGCACAGTTTTTCCGTGTTCTTCTACATTCCCGTGCTCTTGCTCGGTTTCTTCCCCTGGAGCGGCTTCCTTCCGGCCGCGCTGTATCAGACGTTCACAGGCTGGCGCGAGGCACGGGGTGCGAATCTGGAGGATTCCGGTTTGTCTGGTTCATCTGGTTTCTCTGGTTCAACAAAAGAAACCAAACAAACAAGACAAACCCAGGTTTCTGTTGCCCGCCTTCCAGCTCAACGGGAGCTGGAGTGGTTTGCCGCCATCTGGCTGATCGGCGGACTGCTGTTTTTCACCCTGTCCTCGACGCGCCTGCCCCACTACATCGGTCCCCTGTTCCCGGCCGCGGCGATCCTTGCGGCCTCCTACTGGTCACGCTGCCTGCTCGATCCGAAAACGCCGGGAACCCGGGCCTCGATTCACCTCATCATGGGGCTGGGCTTCCTGCTGGCGGCGGGTTTCTCCGCAGCCCCGTCGCTCTACACGCACTTCACGGACAAGATCGTCGGCGAATTTCCGCTGGCAGCCCAGATCGATTTGGGCAGCGGGCCGTACATCCTGTCAGGGCTGTTGCTGATCGGCACCACGCTGGTGGGCTATTTCGGACTGAATGACGCGCAGCGGCCCGGCGCGTTTTGGGCTGCGGGAGCGACGCTGGCCTGCGTGGCCCTGGTCGCGCTCGTGGTGATCCTGCCCCATATCAATCGCTACGTCATCGCTCCCCCACAGGAGCTGGCCTATGCGGCCGGGCTCAACCTGGGCCCGGATGACCGATTGATCGTGTACGGAACCACGCGGCCTTCGACGGTGTTTTACGCCCGACGCAAAGTGATTTTTATTCAACGGGGTGAGGAGGAGCAGATGCGTGGCCACGCCGGGCAGCCGGGGCGGACGATGATTGTGCTGCAGTCGCGGCTACGGCCTCAGCTCCCGGCTGAAACCGCGAACTACGTCACGCTGCTGGAACGTTACGGGTACAGCCTGCTCGCCAGCGAGTCCATGGTAAAACTGCCGGCGAATCTTCCAGCGCCGCCCGTCTTCGATCCCAAAAAAGATCCGCACGCGCGCTACAAGTAAAGACGTGATCCGTGACCGGTGATCCGTCATCCGTGATCCGTAAATCGTGTTCGCCACCGATCACGGTTCACGGGTGATGGTTTACGGATCACGGATGACGTCTTGCTTGCGTCCCGCAAGCAGCAGCCCCAGCCACGCCGCCGCGCCGGCCGCAGCCAGCAGGCCCGTCGCCAGCAGGCCGGTCGACGGCAGAACAGCAAGCCAGATGACCGCACAGGCCACCACCAGCCACGGCG
>JANOEZ010000355.1:0-1836 GCA_031413335.1 Nitrospirota bacterium | reverse complement strand
TTTGCCCGCCTTCGCATAGCACGGGCCTAGTCCCGTGGGTTGCGAGGTGGGCATCCGCCGAAGCCCTGGCTGAGGTTGGACGAAGGCGGATCGCTCCGGCGGGTTCCGCAGATAAAGATGATAAAGTGAGGCTCCACTTCCTGCCGCGGGTGCCTGCCGGTTTCAAAACCAAGCATGCGTGAGCCTGAGCGTTGCCAGTGACTGAGAAGGGCAGTATCTGAATGAGCGGTCAATCCGAAGCCGTGAACGGACCATCGGTCCCACAGGCGGCCCCCCCATCGGTTCCACGAACGGCCCCCGGTCCCGGGATCGGCTGGAACGAGGTCAAGGCCGAGCTGATCGAGTTTTTTTCCTCGATCAAGCTGGCGATGTCCCTCTTTCTGATCATCGCGGTGGTCGCCACGATCGGCACCGTGCTCCAGCAGAACGAGCGGGCCGACGTCTACATCAAGGAATACGGCGAGGAGGCCTACCGCTGGTTCCTGCGCCTGGGCTGGACGGACATCTATCACACCTGGTACTTCACCAGCCTGCTCGCGCTCCTGTGTATCAACTCATTGACGTGTTTTTATCAACGCTTCCCCGGCATCTGGCGCTCCATGCACCAGGACAAGGTGAGCGTGCAGCTGCCCTTCATCAAGAATCTGAAGCAGACGGTGGAGATTCCGGTGGCCGGCACCAAGGAAGGGGTGTCGAAGGGGATCGTCCAGTACCTGGCCGAGAAGGGCTATATGGTCTTGGCGAAGAACGAGCCGGGCGAGGCCACGCTCTACGCGACGAAGGGGATCATGGGTCGAGTGGGCGCGCACATGGCGCACCTGAGCGCGACGGTGATCGTAACCGGCGGGCTGATCGGCAGCCTGTATGGATTCCAGGAATTCGGCGTCTGTATCGAAGGTCAGACCTATCATATCCCGAAGGGCGCCTTCGACCTGCGCATCGACAAATTCTGGATCGACTATCACGAAAACGGCTCGGTGAAGTCCTATAACAGCACGCTGACGGTGTTGGAGAAGGGCGCAGAACAAACGACCAAGACCATCTCGGTGAACGATCCGCTGGTCTACAAGGGCATCTGGTTCTATCAGTCCAGCTACGGCGACTCCTGGGACCAGGTGGACGTGGCCCGTTTGAACGTGAAGGACAAGAAGACGGACAAGATTCTCCAGACCGTGGACCTTCAATGGAAGAAGGAAGCCACGCTGGACAAGCTGGGCCTGACGGTGACGCTGACCGATTTCGTGGCGGACTTCGGCTTTAATTCCGGCGAGAAGAAGGTCTATTCCAAGTCGGTCGAGCATGAGAACCCGGCGATCAAGCTGGTGATGGCCGAGCACACGAAGAAGAGCGCCCTGGAAGCCACGCCCTGGATCTTTTATCATTACCCCGATCTATTTGACATTCCGGGGTCGCAGTACCGGTTCGAATTGGTGGGCTACCAGCCGCGGAAGTTCACCGGCTTGCAGATCACGCGAGACCCCGGCGTGACCATCGTCTGGATCGGCTCGACGATGATCGTGGTGGGGATTTCGCTGTCGTCCTTCATCTATCATCGGCGGTTGTGGTTCAAGGTGATTCCGGACAAGTCTGGCGCGCAAGGCGTGACGGTGCACATGGGCGGAACGACGCACAAGAATCAGATCGATTTCAACAAGGAGTTCCGGAAGTTGACGGAGAGGATAAAAACGCTGAATGTGTAAGCAGGTAGCGAACAGCCAATAGCTAATAGCTCCGAACTACCGGCTACTCGCTCTAGCTACCGGCTAAGGAGGACGAAGATGCTGCGCTCACTCTTTTTATTCGACATGACCTTCTGGCTCTATCTGGCGGCCTTCG
>JANOEZ010000354.1:0-1513 GCA_031413335.1 Nitrospirota bacterium | reverse complement strand
CGCGAGGCGCTGTCCGAGCCCTGGCACCGATTGGGCTGCCAGGCGCGCATCCACGGCGACGTGATCGTGCGGGTGCCGGAGAAGAAATGGGAAGCGCCGGTTGCCTCTGACGGAAAGAGTGAACAGGGAGCGCTGAAGTCGGAAGTCAAATCATGAATTCCCCACGTGTAGCATTCAGCATGCATACTTCATCGGTATCATGACGACGCGTACCTCCATCACCCGGCGGTACAAATTTGCGGCCATGCATCGGCTGCACACCGAAGAGCTGTCCGAGGCGGACAACCGGAAGATCTTCGGCAAGTGCAATAATCCCAACGGCCATGGCCATAACTATGTTGTGTTGGTGACTGTGGAAGGGGCCATCAATGAACGGACCGGCCTGGCTGCCGATATCGGGGCGCTGGACCGTCTCGTACACGAGACGGTGGTGACCCGCTTTGACCATCGTGATCTGAATGGCGACCCGGCCTTTGCCGATAAAACGACCACCGGGGAAAACCTGGCCATTCTGGTCTGGGAACTGCTGGTGGACAAGGTGTCAGGCGCCCGACTGGTCAAAGTCGGCGTCGTCGAAACACGGGACAACTATTTTGAGTTTGCCGGCCCGGCAGCGGTGGGAGCGCGATAAGCATGCCGACGAAAAAACTTTCACGGACCCGAACGGCAGCGGAGGGGAACGGACGCCTGTCCGGCGGGCCCAGTCTGCGCGATCTGGTTGCGCGGATACTGGTCATGCTCGGCGAGGATCCGAAGCGGAACGGCCTGCTCAAGACGCCGGAACGGGTCGAAAAGGCGCTCCGGTTCATGACGCAGGGGTACCAGAAGGACGTGGACCATCTGCTGAACGGCGCGCTGTTCCCGATGGAATACGACGAGATGGTCATCGTCAAGGACATCGATTTTTACTCGATGTGCGAACATCATCTGCTGCCGTTTTTCGGGAAATGCCACGTCGGCTATATTCCCAATAAGAAGGTGGTCGGGCTGAGCAAGATTCCGCGCATCGTGGACGCCTTCAGCCGCCGGCTTCAAGTACAGGAGCACCTCACGGTTCAGATCGCCGAGACCCTGATGAAGAAGCTTGGAGCCCAGGGCGTCGGCGTGGTCATGGAAGCGCAGCATCTGTGCATGATGATGCGCGGGGTGGAAAAACAGAATACGGTCGCTGTGACCAGTCACATGCTCGGCGATTTTCGCACCCAGCAGCAGACCCGCGAGGAATTTCTCAAGCTGATCAACCGCGGTCGTATCCGGGAGTAGGCGGGCGGTAGAGTCTTTGCTTGCAGCCTCTGACGGTACCCTTAGGAAATCCCTTCCAGGAAATCGAGTAGCGCGCGATTGAACGCTTCCGGCTGTTCGAGGTTGGAAAGATGTCCTGCCTGGGGAATAATTTCCATCCTGGCGCCTGGGATTGTCTCGGCCATGAGCTTCCCGTCGGCCGGCGGGGTGGGTCCATCCAGCTCACCCGTGATAACGAGCGTGGGGCGGGCGATCTGCGTGAGCAGCGAAA
>JANOEZ010000353.1:0-2092 GCA_031413335.1 Nitrospirota bacterium | reverse complement strand
TATAGCCCTTGGCTTCGAGTTCGCCACGCAATGCCCGGTGGTTGTAAATCTCTCCGTTGAACGTGATGATCAGCCGTTGGTCCGCACTCGTCATGGGCTGCGCGGCACGCTCATTGAGATCGATGATCGCTAATCGCCTGTGGCCCAGCCCCACGCGGTTGTCCGCTGAAAACCATTCTCCGCACCCATCTGGACCCCGCGCAGCCATATGATCCCGAACACGCCGCAACTCCCCTCGATCGACATCGAGGGCCGCATAGTGATAGGACACGATTCCCGCTATTCCGCACATGGGATTGATCCGCCAAAAAATGTTTTCCGCTGCTCCTGAACCCCTTCAACCCCTTCTACCGGACGAATAGATTTGAGGGAGGCGTTATCTGTATTGGAGGGGGACAGTTACCGGAGAACGTATTGTCCGGGACAACGCTGTTCTGGCCGGCGCCCACCGCGCCCTTGAGACAAAAGGAATTCGCATACACGCGCATTCCACCCGGCATAGTCTGAGCCGTCACGACCGGCGCCGGCACATCGCGAATGTCGTTGTCGTGAAATTCGACATTGACCGGCTGGCAGCAGGGCTGCTGAACCCACAACCCGGCGCGTCCTCCCCTCGTACGATTGTTTCTGATGAGCGTGTTCGTGATGTTCTGCGACGTGAAGGCGAAAGGGAAATAGGGTTCCTGGACAGCAATCTCATTGTCGTATATCTCAACTCTCGGCCGTCGTCCTGCATTGCCTCGCATCACAATCCCGTTCGCGCTCCGGACGTTCACCTTATTACCCCTGACAAGCGTGATCCCTTTGTTGTCCCATGCATCGACAATGATGGCTGCGATGCTGGATTCAGGGGCTGCATCCTTCATATAGATATCGCGAATGGCATTCTTTTCTATGACGACGTTGGAAGATTGGACCCCGATGCCGAAAAACCCGTTCAGGTCAAAGATGGTGTTGTTGTCTATGATTGCCGAAGCCACGCCTTTCTTGATATCGATCCCCTCTCCATTCGCGGCGGACCCTGGACCATCGGATCGCCACCCGAATTCCTGGCCTCCAATCGTGTTGCCGCTGATTCTCAGCAAGCCCGTTACCACTTCTCCTTCCTCGCTTCCTTTTACATATCCAATGTACATGCCTTCATTGCCATTTGCGGTAATCGTGTTGTTCAGGATGTCGACGTCCCGGAAGGAATTCGTTCCACCGATATGGATCGCCTGGTACGCGTTACCGGTAAAGGTGCAGTTTGCGATTTTCAATGACCCATTTCTGGTTCCTGACGATTGATACCAAAATCCGATGGCGTATTCATTGGCGAAGGATACCTGCAGTCCATCGACCACCACTCTTTCGACGTTGACCTGTTGGAACTCAAAAATATGCGGCTTGCTGGAAAAATGAATGTCTTGCTGGAGATTGGCGCCTTCAAGAGGGAGCACATAGAGCGTGCTTGCTGCGACGTCATGAAAGAACTTACCCGCAGCATCGAGCGATTCCAAGGCGCGAACCTTGTCATAAAACTTGCCATGCTTCTGGTCATGGACAATCAGAATTTCTTTGAGACCGGGATGCCCCGCTTCAATGGCTGCCTGTGTAAAGAAAATGCCTCTTGAACCGAGACTGGACCAATTACGAGCGCTGGTCGCGCCCATGAGCTGTGGGGCCGTGGCGGCAACCCCGTATGCCCCGAACTCGACGGAGCGTGAGATCTTAATGGACGCGTCCTTCCACGTACATCCCTTCTTAAACAGCACCTTATCTCCGTTCACGAATCCGAAACTGGAGACCCTGGATGTAGATTTCCACGCAGTCAATTCGCTCACACCCTCATTGGCATCATCCCCTGTATCGCAGGCCACATAGTAGGTGGCAGCCTTGAGGTCATCGACGACAGACAAGCATAGAATGAGTACGAATACCCACATCCAGGTACGTGGCATGGTACTTAATCCCCTAATGCCGCTGATCTGAGATCAATTGCGCCGGCCCATCCGTTCCTGACCGAGCGACATACTCTACCGACTCCCCCGACGCTTATGGCAACTGGAAGGTAAAGCCTCTGTTAACAAATTGTTAAAAACGGAGGGGGGGG
>JANOEZ010000352.1:0-7336 GCA_031413335.1 Nitrospirota bacterium | reverse complement strand
GTCGACGTGTCGAGCACCGCGACGCGCCTCGACCGCGATCTCGAGGTCACGTGGGACCTGCCCGCGGCCACGGCCCCGACGCTCACGGTCTGCGCGGCGCGCGAGGGCGACGGCCCCGGCAGCCGCGGCTCCGGACGGACGGAGTTCGCAGACTTCCTGCTCGTAGTCGATCAGCGTCGTAATCGTCGGATGCTCGCCGCACACAGGGCAGTTCGGGTTGCGCTTGGTCTTGATTTCGCGGAACGTCGCCTTCTTGGCGTCGTAATCCAGCAGCCGGTCAGTGAGCGGTTTTCCAATGCCAAGGACAAGCTTCAGCGCTTCCGTCGCCTGCAGCGTACCGATCACGCCGGCCAGCGCGCCGATTACGCCGGCTTCCTGGCAACTGGCCACCAACCCGGC
The DNA here is from genome assembly GCA_031413335.1 of Nitrospirota bacterium. Lineage (GTDB taxonomy): Bacteria > Nitrospirota > Nitrospiria > Nitrospirales > Nitrospiraceae > 2-02-FULL-62-14. Next base: position 6,937 of record JANOEZ010000352.1, on the reverse strand, counting down.
CGGAGGCGGCTGTTTGAAGACGCACCGGTAGCAGGCTGATTTCTTCGGCAGGATCGTCGTGACGCGGCCGTCGAAACGGAGAATGCCGCCGTGCACCAGCGGCTTGTTGCCCAGCACGCAGGCATCGTTGATCAGGAACTTGGCGGGAAAATTGTCCACGCCATCGATCACGACGTCATAGCCGGCGACCAGCTTCAAGGCGTTGTCCGCCACGAAGCGCTCTTCGTGCATGTTTACTTGAACGTCTGGATTGAGCGCCTGGATTTTTTCCTTGGCCGACAGGACCTTGGGCCGGCCCACATCGGGGGTGTAATGGATGATCTGCCGCTGCAGATTGGACAGGTCCACCGCATCGCTGTCGATCAGGCCGATCGTGCCGACGCCCGCCGCTGCCAGATAAAACGCAGCAGGGGAGCCGAGGCCGCCGGCGCCGACGATCAAAATCTTCGCCTTGGCGATCTTCTTCTGCCCCTTGCCGCCCACTTCGGGCAGCAGGATGTGCCGGCTGTAGCGGGTCACCTGTTCGTCTGTGAATTCCATGTCAGTAAGTCCGAAAGTCGTCAAGTCCTAAAGTCATCAAGTCTTGGGATGAACGACTTGAAGACATTACGACTTTTTGACTTTTTGACCATTGGTTTCAGATATTGAAATATTTCTCGATGCTGATATAGCGCTCGCCCGTATCGGGCAGAATCGTCACCACGTTCTTGCCGGGGCCCAGTTCCTTGGCGATCTTCTGTGAGGCAAACACGTTGGCGCCGGCGGAAATGCCCACCAGCAGGCCTTCCTTCTTCGATAAGAGTTTGGTCGTCTGATACGCCTCGTCGTCTGTCACCGTGATCACTCCGTCTAAAATCGTCCGGTTCAATACTTTGGGAACGAATCCCGCGCCGATGCCCTGAATCTTGTGCGGGCCGGGATCGCCGCCCGATAGGACCGGCGAGCCGGCCGGCTCCACGGCGATGACCTTGATATTTTTATTCCGTTCCTTGAACAACTCGCCGCAGCCGGTGATGGTGCCACCGGTGCCGACGGCCGCCACGAACGCGTCAATCCTGCCCTCCATCGCATCCCAAATTTCGAGCGCCGTCGTTTTCTTGTGCATCGCCGGGTTGGCCGGGTTCGAAAACTGGTCCGGCATGAAATACGACGGATTCTGCCCGATGATGCTCTCTGCTTCCTTGATTGAGCCCTTCATGCCTTCCCAGGCCGGTGTCAGCACGAGTTGCGCGCCGTAGGACGACAGCAGGCTGGCCCGCTCCATGCTCATGCTTTCCGGCATGACGAGGATCAGCTTGTAGCCGCGCACGGCGGCGATCAGCGCGAGGCCGATCCCCGTGTTGCCGCTGGTCGGCTCGACGATTGTCCCGCCCGGCTTGAGCTTGCCCTGCCGCTCTGCCTCGTTGATCATGCTGAGGCAGATCCGGTCCTTGATGCTTCCGCCCGGGTTGAAAAACTCGACCTTCCCGTAAATGGTACCCGCGCCCTCAGGGGAAAGACGATTCAGGCGAACCAACGGGGTCTTGCCGATCAACTCAGTGATGTCTTTATACGCGGGGACCGTCACCGGCCACCCCCCATGTAAAAGAGAAACTCCAGCGCGTCACCAGCCTTGACGGGGGTCTTCCCAAGACTATCCCGTTCCACCATGGCGTCGTTGAGCTCGACAGCGACCATGTGAGGGTCGATATTTTTGGCTTTCAACAGGTCCAAAACCGTCCCCCCCTGGACCTCTTCCGGCTTCCCGTTGATTTTGACCTGCATCACTCCAACTTGGCTTCAAGATTGAGGAATTTTGACACGATAACAAGCAAACTGCGCCCTTGTCAAGGTAACGGCGGTTGCTTTTGAGAGTGTGAAATGTCCAAAAGGATTCATGGAAATTTGTCCGGATAAATGGATTGCAAGGGTCATGGGAGGACGTTGCTTGACATCACAAGCCCTTCTCTTGGAGGATGCCTGCCTCGCGAGCATTATTCAGGGAGGGACCGGGCGGCAATGTGGAAACGAAACTTTCTTTTCAAAGCAGCAGACGCAGCGCCGCTTGAGCAATCCGAAAACGAACTCTTTCACGATGCCGAGCCGGCCATGGACAGCGCCGGCATGCAACTTGAGAAATTTATATCCGTCTGGGTCCAGGGGGAGGGGCAGGACGACGCGCCAACCCTGTTTACCAACGTCTATGTCCGGACGGCGACCCTGGATACGGTCAACAAGACGGGGTTTCTCCAACCTTTGCAGGGCCGCACGCATCAGATCAAGCAGATGCTTACCCCCGGGCAAAAGACCTACCTGAAAAGCTGGCTCATGAAGGCTTCCCCGAAAGCGTGGGATGAGGCCGAAGACAATTTTCGAGACCTCTTTGAGCAAGAATAGCCCTCTCGTCATGCCACATGCTTTTCAACGGACCGTGGCCGCGTTTGGCGCGGCGATCTGGCTGACTGTCGCGCTGGTGTGGCCGGCTCATTCGAACGCAGCGCCTTCCGTCGAGATTTATTATGCGCCGGAGGATCTGCCGGGGGAGCGGCTGGCGGCGCTCTATGGGAACGCCCGTCGCTATATCTATGTGGCGATCTTCGGGATTACCTATCCTCCGATCGTGAAGGCGCTGGTCGCGGCGCACAAGCGGGGCGTGGACGTGCGGATCATCACGGACCGGGAAAGACTGAACGATCCCAAGCAGCGGGCAGCCGTCGAAACTCTGTCTTTGGCCGGCATTCCCATCAAAGTGAACCGTCATGAGAACCTGATGCATCTCAAGCAAGTCGTCATGGATGATGAGATCAATACGTCCGGTTCAATGAATCAGACCGGCAGCGGCAATCGCTACAACGACGAGCGGCTGGACGTCTTCACCGACCCAGTGACGAGCGCCAAGGCGCGGGACAAGTTCCTGGCGATGTGGAAGGACACGGAGCGTTACGGGGACTGGAAATGACGGAACGGACGGATGTCGTCATTGTTGGTGCGGGCGGGGGCGGGGCCGTACTCGGCCTGGCGCTGGCGCAGAAGGGCATCAAGAACATCGTGCTTGAGCAGGCGTCGGGGCCACCGACCGGCCTGCGCGGGGAAATTCTCCAGCCTAACGGCCAGCAGATTCTGGATCGGCTTGGCGTGCTGAGCAAACTGCCGGCTGATGCGACACGATCGGTGCGACATTTTCATTTTTGTAACGTTGGCGGCGAGCGTCTCTGTACAGCGGATTACGGCACGTTGCCACTCCCGTACAATCGTGCGATTGTCACACTGCCCAATGCCGCGCACCACGTGATCTTGGAGGCGCTGGAAAAAGCGGCGCCGGGTTCGCTCCGCTACGGCACATCGTTCAAAGGGTTACGTCGTGAAGGAAACCGTGTTGTCGGTGTGGATGCTGAACGCGGAGGCCAGGTAGCGGCGATTTCGGCCAGGCTGGTCGTGGGAGCCGACGGCGCCTTCTCGAAAGTCCGCGAGGCGCTCGGCATCCCCACGAAGCTGCATCTGTATCGCGAAGGATATCTGATTGCCATCCTGGATTCCCCCGACGGGCTGGACGAGGGAAGGTATTTCGTGGGGCGCGGCGAGATCCTGGGGTTATTCCCAGCCGCCGGCCACAAGGTCTATCTATTCGATATGATTCCAGCCGGTTCGATGGAACAGGTCAAGGCACAGGCCATTGCGGTCCGTCAGGAGAAGTGGATCAGGATCGATCCCTCGCTCGAAAAAACGTTTCGTACGCTCACGGACTGGAAGCAGACGGCCTACATGCCGACCGGGCGCGTGAAGACGCGTACGTGGGTGGCCGATGGGGCGGTGCTGATCGGTGATGCGGCCCATGCCATGAATCCCCATGCCTCGCAGGGACGGATGCAGGCGATGGCGGATGCGATGGCGCTGGCCGATCTGATTCCGCGATGCCTGGAAACCGGCGATATGTCGGCTGCGACGCTGGGTGAATTTGAGCGCCGCCGCCGCCCGCAAGTCGAAATGCTCCAGCGCCTGGCCGATGAACAGGTGATCTTCTGGAACACCGGCAATCCGTTACTGGCATTCTTGAGGGATCGCGTGTTTCGCACCATCGGCCGAAACCGTCGGCTCAGCTATAAAGTGTTGGAAACCACGGCGGGCTTGCGCGAGACGCCGCCGTTTGGATTATTGGATCGACTCATGGCCGGAGGATTCCTGCCTGATCCGAACGCAGACAGGGTGGAGCATGCCTGAGATACCGGAAACTGTTCGCGAAACCCTGCGGCCCTATCTGGCGCAGGCGCAAAAACTTTTTGGCGATGCGCTCGAAGCCGTGATTCTCTACGGCAGTGCGGCGGGCGGGGATTATCTACCGGGCAAATCGAACATCAATCTGCTCATCCTGCTGGCGAAGCAGGACACGGAACTATTGAAGCAGTACGCTGCCCTGCACAAGCGGTGGCAGAAAGAGCAGATCGTCATCCCGCTGTTTCTCACGCAGGCGGAACTGAAATCTTCGCTCGAACTGTTTCCTCTCGAATATCTGGAAATCCAGGACCAGCATGTTCTGCTGGCCGGGCGCGATCCCTTCTCCGAACTTCGAATTGGTCTGAAGCATCTACGTCTGCAATGCGAGCAGGAGTTGCGCGGTAATCTTCTGCGGCTGCGGCAGCGGTTTGTGGAAGGGGGGGCGAGTACGGAGGCCATCACGATTCTTCTGCCGCTCTCGTGTACAGCGTTGATGCCGTGCCTGCGGGGGTTGTTACGGGTGAAGGAACGTCCGGTGGAACGATCCTCCGACGGGGTGCTGCAAGCGGTGGAGAAGGAGTTTGGAATCGACACGGCAGCATTTCACGATGTGCTCAATCTGAAGCGCGGCATCATCAGCCCCGGTCCCGCCGAGGCGCCTCGGTTGTTCGATCGGTATAGCGCAGCGTTGCAGGTGCTCATAGAAAAACTGGATCGGCCATGAATCTACTGCGGTGTCTCATCAGTCTGGCCATCTTCCTTGTTCCTCAGGCGGCGTCCGCCGTGCCGCAAAACAAGCCGCAGCTCCCCAATCCGATGGGCTATGTGAGCGACCATGCCGGCGTGATCGATCCGGCGTGGAAGGAACGCATCCGGTCTGTCTGCCAGGACCTCGAGCGCAAAACCGGCGTGGAGATGGTCGTGGTGACGGTGCCATCCGCGAAACCCTATGCGACAGCCAGGGACTATGCGGCGGCACTCTATGAGCGGTGGGGCATCGGCTCGGCGCAGAAGGAACATGGCGTGCTGGTGCTGGCGGTGGTCGGCCCTTCGACAGGCTCAGGGCAAGCGACGGTCACGCTGGGGAAAAGCATGCTGCCGGTTATCACGCCGGCGCTTGTAGAGGAAGTCGGCAGCAAGTACCTGGAGCCTGCATTTCGCCAGGGACAGTTTGAAGAAGGGCTTTACCGGGCGGTGGTCGCGCTGGCCTCCGCCTCGCAAAACGTGCAGGGTGGCGAACCGTCACGGCATAAGCTCAAAGGGTTCGGTATCTTTCTGACGGCGACGATGAGCCTCGGCGCGCTCTGGTTTCTCTGGTGGATCAGCCGGCCCGATCTCCGGCATCCCTATGGACGTTTGCGACGCGGGGAATTCTGGGGCAGCGGCCAGGGCGGCTTCGGCGGCACCTTCGGCGGGTTTGGGGGCGGAATGGGAGGAGAGGGGCTGAAGTAGCTGTCTAGCCTAGGATCGTTCCGATTGCCCGCTTCAGAGCAGTACAATCCATCTCCTGAAGTCGTCCAAGCTTCTTAACGACGAGTCTTGGCTCAATCGTAGCCAAAACCGGCTTGATGACCGATGGCTTGAGAAGCCCAGCCTGTTCCCATCTCGCGATTATCACGTCACCAATTCCGGCAGTCGGCTTGGTTTGACTTGTTACAGCCATCACAATCAGGTCAGGCCGCTGCTCGTGATAGGCGCGGCTGCTGACGATGACAGCCGGCCGCTTCTTTGTGGTTGTCTGATCGGTAAAGGGGAATGGGATTAGAACGATATCCCCAAACTCATAGCCGGTCATAGTCGGCGTCGTCGGGGTTGTCCCATACTTTTCGAAAGGCCGGTTCTGATAGCTTTGTGGCAGACAGAACCAAGTGCTCCTCTTTTAGACGCAGCAGGAGCAACTCAGCCAGGGCATCCTGCTCCTGCTGCGGCAGCTTCGAGGCTTCGGCAAAGGCTTGTTCGAGTCGTTTCGTCATGGTGCGTTTCCCTCGTTGGGCGTATTATAGCAGCAGCCGGCATCAAAGCAAAAAACTAATTTCGGCTTCGGCGGCACCTTCGGCGGATTTGGTGGAGGAATGAGCGGGGAAGGGCTGAAGTAGTTCTATTTTCCAGCTGGTGCCTTCTGCGCTGCGCCGATCGCATCCAGTCCGGCCTGTGCGCAGGCGTCGTCGAACTGAGTGCCGGGCGCGCCGCCGACACCGATCCCACCCACCACTTCATTACCGAATTGGATTGGGAGGCCGCCACCCAGGATGAGAGTGTGTTCATTCATCTTGCCCAGGGAGTGCAGATGCGGCGCCTTCACGACAAGCTCTGCCAGCTCGCTGGTGGCTCGTCCCGTGCTCCCGGCGGTGTAGGCCTTCCTCCTGCTGCTGTCCGCTGTGTGCGGGCCTGCCCCATCCGCGCGCATCAGCGCCTTGAGTACGCCGGCTTTATCCACAACGGCCGCGCTGACCTTGTAGCCATCGTTCGTGCATTTTTCCACGGCAACAGATGCAGCTTTGGTCGCCAGCGCGAGCGGCAGGACCGCTTCGCGCGGCAGGTCTTCGGCAACTGCGGTGGCTGGACCGTGGAGTATGCCAATGAGTGCGAAAAGGCTCAGCCACTTGAACGATTCCATGGTTATCTCCCTGTTCGTTTCGGCACGGGCCGTTTCTCATCCAAATCCAGCAAGTCGGCCCATGCGGTGATGTCGGTTCTGGTTGGATCGGCCGCGTCGCGAAGCTTCTTGAAGTAGTCCCGTTTCTCG
>JANOEZ010000351.1:0-3122 GCA_031413335.1 Nitrospirota bacterium | reverse complement strand
ATGGGGAGGAGCGTATGGCTTATGGCTGATCGCGAATAGCCAGAGCCGTGAAGGGTGACGAGGGAGAAAGGGACAGTGATGAGGCCTGCGTGACGAGTGACGGGCCGGCGTGAAAAGGCGTCAGGACTCGAATTCCGCGCGGGAGACGCTGCTTTGTCTGATGATCGAGAGCAGTGTGCCGATGGCGAGCTCCGGGTGATCAGGAACCGGGACTGTGACTGTTCCCGTCTCGGCTCGACGCTGCATCACCACATGACTGCCGCGTTGCCTGACCTCGCGGAAGCCGTGTTTCTCAAGAATTTTGCAGACGTCTCGGCCGGAGAGTACGCGCAGTTTACCCATGCGCCGCTTCGAAGCGCGTGATGAACACCTCGGTGTGAAGCCGCCGCTTGATTTCCTTCGCGTCCGCGCATTCGAGGAACACTTCCACCGCTTCCTTGAGATTGGCTGTCGCTTCCTCAATCGTCGTGCCCTGGCTGGCCACGTCCAACTCAGGACACAGCGCCGCGTACAGCTTACCCTCTTTTTCTACAATTGCCGTATAGCTGTTCTTCGCCATGGGTCTGTCCCCTCTTCGTTCAGAGCTTGTACTCACTGTCGCAGTATAGCCAAGCCCTTATGAATTGTCACGAAGGGGGGCTGGGAGGAGAGGAACGAACAAGGTGTCAGGAACCATTGCAGAATCACGGGAACGGTTCCTGACACCTGACTTTACCGAAGAAGGTGCGGATTTAGCAGAGCCGGATGGGGTGCGCGTGCTGTTGCTGGATGCCGTGCAGGAGATCGGCGATGACCTGGTTGAGGCGTTCCCGCTCCTGGGGTCCCAACTGGAGGAACTGCACGCCGAAGTCGTCGCCGGCCGTCCAGGTGACCTGTGCCTGGCTCACCTCGATCGGCTGGTTGAGGGACGGGAGGTGTACACGCAGCGTCAGTACCGTTCCAGATTGTACAGGCGCCTGGCTTTCAACGGCCCCGCCACCTACCGAGAGGTTGAAGAGTGTGCCTCTGCTAACTCCTTGATTTCCTTCTATTGAAATGGGGCACTGCACGAATATCCGCCGTTCCCGTTGTGCTTGCATGCGTCTGTCCTCCTTGCTCGGTGACCCCGTGAATCCGGGGCTTTCCCCAGTGATGAGCAAGGACAATGCCAGGATGTGGACAGACTGTGGACAGAGGATTGAGTTGAGCCCCTCGGCGCCTGCACGGGGCATGGGGCGTGAGGACTAGACGCGACGCGTGACGAAAAAAAGAGGAGCGCGTATGACGTGCGGTTACTGGCTACTGAATCGGACGATGCGTAGCGGACTCGTCGATCTTCCACACGTGGACCTGACGTCCGCGCGCGCGCCACAGAGGCGCGACCATCCGTTGGAGCTGCAGCACGGCCCGCACCTTGTCCGGGAATGACAGGGCGGCCAACTTACGCCGGCGGGCTCCTTTGGCGGCAAACAGCCGCGTTACTTCGGGGCTCAGGATTTCCATTGGTTCCACCTGCTTATGCTGGGTAAACACGTTGTTCAAGTACTTGTGCGCCTGTTCTCGCAAGAGGCGCACCCACTCGCGGTCCTTCTCGCGTCCGGTCTGGAGGGCAATGGCCAGCAGATGTTCCGGACGCAGGACGCGCGTGGACGTGGCTTCGTACCGCGTCTCCTGCGCCTCCGCCAGGGCTTCTTCCAGCAGCGCGTTGTAGGCGGGCAGAAACTGCACGGGCACGCCTTCGATGTTCACGCATGCGTCCTCTTCGCGATAGCCGCGTGTGCGCAACGCCTCGTAGAGCGGTTCCAGCGTCAACAGACCGCCGCTCGTTCGGGGCAGCACCACGAAGACATCGAGGTCGAAGGTCAGCACCGGCTCGACGTAGAACGTGGCGCCCATCGCTCCCCCAATGGCATAGCGGCTGAGCACCCCCGTGCGCACGAGTTCGTTCAGGACTTGCAGCGTCTTTTCCATATCCGTGTGTGCAGATTTGTTCGACGCGCAAAAGTCTAGCGGAATCCCCTCGACGGGGCAATGCTTCATGCTGGCTTGAAGAATCAGACGGGATCGCGACGGAGGAACTGCCGCTTCCCGCAACCCGTCACGGATCGCGGGTCACGGATGACGGGTCACGGCTTTTATTTGACCTTCGAAAAATCCGTGTCGAATTCGATCTGCTTGCCGTCCATGAAGAAGACGACGACCTTGGTTTTGGCGTTGGCATCGAAGCTGTCGTAGGCGAACCGGGCGGTGAAACGGGTACGGAAGGCCGACGCCTTGTCCGCCAGCTCAATCTTGCGCCCGCGCTCGGCGGGGCTGACGTCCACGGGCTTGATGGTTTTGGACCCCTGCTGGAAGGCCACCTGCACGCCCTCGGCGAAATACTCGTCGTCGCCGCAGAGCTGCACTTCGACTTCCAGGTTGGGCATGTCGAGATATTTCTGGATCTTGTCGTCCGGCATGCGGACGTCGGATTTCTGCTTCTTGGATTCCGTGGCCTCCTTGCGGCCGAAGGATTCCAGCCAGAACCGCTTGGTGCGGAGGATGGCGCTGGTGCCGCAGGGATCTTTTTCGGGATCGGCGCCGACGCGCGTGATCATGGAGGCGTGCTGCAGGACTTTCTTGACCTCTTCGTCCGGCTTGGCCGCGTCCGAGGCCTTCATCATCGGATCGCGCCCGGCGGCAAGCGACTTCTTGGCCTCGTCCATCGTGAGTTTCGCGTCAATGGCTCCGACCGGATCGGCGGTGCACGCGATGGCCGCCAGCACGGCGAGCATTCCCACGTGATACCGCAGGGCAGTCTGACTCATGGCATGACGCGCGCGCATAGCATCCCCCTTCGATGGCCGAGAAAAGCCCCAGGCAATTGGGCGGCATTGTAAGGAAACAGCAGGGTCAAAGCAACGCTGATTCAGCGCTGGAAGGTGGCCCAGTTCGGATAGGGCTCTCGCAGATCCCCTCCTCGTCGTCGAGGCGCCGCATCAGGTGGACGGCGTGAGTCAGGGTGCGCAGGGCGTCGGCGAGCCTGCCGAGGCCCTCCTCGACGATCCCACGCCGGAGCAGCGCGGTCGCGAGCAGCGGGTAGTGGCCGAGTCGCCGCGCCAGCCGTTCGGCTCGCCTGAGCCGGCCGATCGCCAAAACGTTCC
>JANOEZ010000350.1:0-1017 GCA_031413335.1 Nitrospirota bacterium | reverse complement strand
GTGTGTGAACCGCGCCCCGAACCTAGTCCGCCGCCGACCGCGCCCCCTCCACAGCCACCGGACGAGTTGTCGGTACCGGTCGAATTGCGATTCGATGGCGTGGTTCTCGACGAGTCGAGTCTGCTGCAGTCTCCAACCTGAGCGTGGCCGAGGTGGCCGAGACGCTGTCCCGCAGCAAGGGCTGGATCAGCATGCGGCGCGGTCTGCTGGACGAGATGGGCGAACCGATCCAGCAGATCCTCTTCCGTGGAGCCTTTCCCGTCTACTCGTAGATGTACACCTTGCGACCGTTCAGGCGCATGAACTCAGTCACGCGGGACGAGATCGAGCGTTTCGTGAAGGCCGTGGCCGGCAAGCGGCTGAGCGTGCGGGACATCGAGTTGCTGGCCGACGGGTACTTCCGGGGACCGGCTTCGCTGCGAGAAGCGATCGAGAGCGGCAAGCTGGGCTGGTCGCTCGAGCAGATGAAGAGCGTGCCAGAGGATCTGGAAGGCTGCAGCGAATTCGAACGCGTGCTGCTCAAAGACCTGGAGATCCTGCGGAAGTCCATGCAGCGGGTGATCATCCGCCAGCAGGGTGCCACGCCCCAGACGCCGCGCCAGGACAAGATCCAGATCGACCCCGAGCTGTTGCGGCGTCTGTGTCACGAATGCGATGGCTGGATGCAGCGGATCCACGAAAAGCTGGTGGAGGAGGAAAAGATCCAGGTCAGCTATCCCACGTTGACTCGCCTGCTGCGGGAGCTGGGTCTGGGCAAGTCGCCACCGGTTCGCTGCGACCGCGTGCCGGACGAACCGGGCGCGGAAATGCAGCACGACACCACGGTCTACACGGTGCAGCTGTCGGGCGGGCCGACGCGAGTCATTGCCAGCCTGCTGTACCTGCGGTACTCGAAGCGTCTGCCACGAGATTCGCCACGCGAATCGCAAGGCCGGTGAGGAGCGCAGTTTTTGGACTGTCGAGACCAACTTCCTGCCTGGCCGCGGCTTCGAGAGCCTGGAGGACATGAATCGCCAG
>JANOEZ010000349.1:0-5821 GCA_031413335.1 Nitrospirota bacterium | reverse complement strand
CGAGCGAACGAACTCACATAGTCGCCATTTTCCGGCTTGGAAACTGCTAGCTCTGCCATGCCTTCGTAGGGCGGCAGGCACATATCCGCCGGCGTCAGGTTCACCACGTCCTTGGTGTGCGTCACAAAGAACCCGTCGCAGCAGAGCGCGAGCGGCAGGTGGACGTCCGGCTCCTCCGACACCATGTAGCCCATGAGAATCCAATCGAAGAAGTCCTGGGCGGTCTCCGCATGCCAGACCAACATGCCCGTGTTCAGCAGGTAGGCGATTTCCAGCGTGTCCGGCTGAATCGACAACGGCGAGTTGATGCCACGACAAGTCACGATCATCTGGATCGGCAGCCGCGCACCGGCCCACATCGGGAAGTTTTCCATGGCCCGCATCGTGCCCGGACCGGCCGTCGTGGTAAACACGCGCGCGCCGCCGAAGGCCGCGCCGGCGCATTGGGACATGACGGCAAATTCGCTCTCGCCCCGGAAGTAATCGCCGATATACCCTTCGGCGAACAGTTCGCCGATCAGCGCGGCCGCTTCGCTCTGCGGCGTGATCGGGTAGGCGATCATGACGTCGCAACTGGCCCGCCGGAGCGCTTCCTTGATCACCTCGCTGCCCGTGTAGAACGACGGGGTGCGAGGCGCATCGTGCATCAACTTCCAGGTGTCGGTGTAGGTCTGGCCCTTTTTGTTTTGCGTGCCGATGAGGGATGTATTCTCTGCCATGGGGTCGGCCTCCTTTTTCAACTCGTCGCGAGAACTCGGAAGCGTGAGCCGCTCTTGCCTAACGTTTCTTCGGATCGAATTTGACGCTGCCCTTCAGTCGCTTGACGGTGTCCGCCAGCTTCATGATCTTGTCGGCCGTTGCATCGCGGAACGACAGCATCGCGTCTTCGTGCCCGGCCTGCGCGCACATCGCGATCGTGTAACAGGATGTGCCGCCGCGGATGATTTTCAGCGACAGGTTCGCCTGATGGCAATGGACGCCGACGAACATGCAGGCGTCGATCTTGTTGTGCCAGATCGTCAGGTTCGGGTGATTCGGGTTGATTTCGACTTCGGGATTGATCTTCGGATACTTCGGCCGGTAGTCCGGCATCGGAATCAGCATGGCCTGCTGTTGCGGCGTCACGCATTCCTTGATCGTTTCATAGAGGTGCCGGATCGCCGTCGCCTTCTTCGCGGCCTTTTCGTTCCAGGCCCAGAGTACCAGCGGACCGGGGAAAATCGTCGGCACTTTGGCCATCAAAAACTGGCGCGCGGCTTCCTCGTAGGCTTTTTCTTCGGGAACGATCACGCCGTGAATGTGCGCTTCGCCGGGGTTCGGCAGGCGGATGCCCATCGATGCGGCGGCAGGCGGCAGGAAGTGTTCGGGGCCGGGGAGGACGCGATACTGGGTCATGCTCTTTAACCCTTCAGTGGCATGCTGCAAGGCTGACACCCCGCAGAATCGTTACAGGCCCAAAATAAGTATCGGTAAACGTGGGCGTACTCTAAGCTTTTCCAGTGGCCTGTGCAAGTCCACAGAAGGCCCACCGTGCAGGAATTATGGGCTATAAACCTGTGGTGCGGTAGGCCTTTCGGGGCAACCGTCTGTCCGGCCATAAATCCCACACGCAGATGATGCAGGAGTATAGCGGTCGCGCTTGAAAGTTGTCAATAGCCTAATTCGTAATTTTGAAAATGATTTCAATGACTTACAGTGAGACGAGAGAGGGCTGAAAGTGTGGTCAGTGTTGCGGGGATGCGGTGAGGTGGGCCACTGCCGCGCAGGCTTCTCCCGAGCCCAGTGAACAGGCCCGCTCAAAATCATTTTTTGCCGACAATCCCTGCTGAAGACGTCCGTAGAGTTTGGCGCGGAGCAGCAGTGCCTGGCGGTTGGCGGGATCCACCCGCAGGACCGTGGTGAGATCGTCGACAGCCTGCTGAGGTTTGTCCGTTTGAGCGTACACCTGACTGCGCAGAAGGTGGGCCTCCCGCTTGTGAAAAATCCAGCTCGGGGATTCGTCCGGCCGCAGCAGGGGATCGAGCGTGGCGAGAGCCTGGCGCCATTGACGCGCGGCGACCTGGTTCTTCGCCGTCGCCGTGCGCAGGGCGATCAGTCGTTGCTGGGCAATATCGAACATGGGGTCGGCCTCCAGCGCGCGTTCGTAGTTCCTCGCCGCCTCATCGGTTTGTTTTTTCCACGTATAGGCATCGCCGCGTCCCAGTAGCGCCCAGGCGCTGAACTGGTCCAGTGCCAGCGCGCGGTCGAAATCGGTGATCGCGCGATCGGCATACTCGTTGAGTTCGGCGCGGGGGCTCTTCTTCGAGTTCGAGGACGCGATACTCAGATACGTCTGGCCTCTGACGACATAGGCGTCCAGATACTGATCGTCCAGGGCCATCGCTTTCGTGGTCAGTTCGATTTTTTCCGGGAAGTGCCGGCTCTGGACCGCCGCATGGACCAGGTCCGTGGCGGCCCGGCGGTTCCGGACCTGCCCCTTGAGCAGCGTGACCGTTCGCGACCCTCGCAACTGCGCGCGCAGCGTGTCCAGTTCGGATTTCAGCTGGCTGTTTTCGGTGTGCAGGAGATGGTGATGCTCCGCCAGCTGCTCATAGGCTTTCTGGCGCTTGATGGCGTCCTCGAGGGTCGCCAGATTGATCGTGGCCTTGATTTTCACGTAGAAGACGATCCGGTCGCCTTCCAGGGCGCGTCGCTTCTCAAGAAATTCCGTTTCGGTGATGGCGGCGGCGATCGTCCGCACGCTGAGCGAATTCAGGCGGGTCGTCTTGCCGTCGGCGTGCTGTTCGATGTCCTGGGACGCGGCTTCGATGTAGACGCCGGCCTCCTCCACTGCCTTGCGCTTCGCCCGCGTCAATGCGTTGTCCTCCGCGCCGGCGAGCGTGTCGCCGTCGCCCATGACATAGGAGGCGTCGGCAATCGCGACTTTGACGTGCGGCTCGGAGGCCTGGGCGGGCAGGCTCAACGGGAGCGCTGCCAGCAACAGGGGCAGTATCAGGATACGCAAGTTCATATAGTTCATGATAACCCGTGAGTCACGTTCCGACAACGCCAGCGCAGACGTTCCGGTGGCCTCAGAGCCGGGGGCTAGGGCGTACCGGCCGTTTTTGGAAAAACCTGCATGAACGGATGAACTTCCACTCTGGCGAAGACTCCCTGCACCGTATAGGGATCGGAATCCGCAAAGGCTTGCGCATCGGCCAGCGAGTCGGCCTCAATGACGATCAGGCTGCCGGTTTTGTCGGTCAGGGGGCCGGCCAGGACGACCCGGCCTTGCCGGACCAAGGGTTCCAGGTTGGCGAGGTGGGCCGGGCGGTGAATCGCTCGCCGGGCTTGTCCGTCAGGGCCATCGAAACCGAGAATGACGAACTTCATGGTCGTGTCGTGATGCGTGCAGCCGGATCGGGAGCGTTAGCAGTGATCGCTACTGAGCGGTTGGCGACTCGTATAGCCCGTGTCGACCTCATGCCACCAACTGACTTCCGACTCACCGAGCTTCCAGCAGAGATACACCACGCGTCCTTTATGCAGATGCGGGAAGTCGCATAGGCCCATCTCGACATCCTTGACCAGCACACCCAGTTCCTGGATCTTTTGGAGGTGGTCGTTGATCTGTTCGAGCGCGGAAACATAGTGAGGAGCCACGAAGCTCCCGCCTCCGAACTGAGCGTTTTGACTGGCTTTTTTTATTTCGTCCCTAGTGTGGACGAGCACCGCCTTGCTCTTTTTAACCGCTGAGATGTGCTCTTCCAGGCTAGGGATGAGACGGTTGGCTTCAGAGAGACTGAAAAGCCGATCCGGATATTCGTCATCTGGTTCCGACATGCGTGTCCTGACTCGTAATAGTGCGCCCACTCATAGCACAACCGCGAGAGGCGGCGCAATGAACGCAACCAAGGGAAAATGTTATTGACAAACCGAGCCGCCGTGGATAGTATGACGGTGATCGTACTTTCCTAACTCAACTCAACCGAACTCAAATAGACTTCCAATCCAGTACTTCCCAGGGCGATCTCGAATCAAATCAATCGTGTGAGCAGGCGGAAGTAGACGGAGTGCATCGCGTTCCCGCACCAGTGACGCGCGGGACCGGCTGGCAGCGAGCATCACGAAACGAGAGGAGCGCGCAGGGTCTGGAGTCGGTTTGCCGCGAGACAGCCTCGTCAAACAAGCGCAACAGTGCCGTCGTGACCTTCGTCAGTCATCCAGAACAGCATTGCAGACAGTGAACGGGCGTAATGAGGCTGGGGCGGGCGCCTCAGTCATGTGGAGGCCGGGAGTACTATGTTAGAGGAGAAGACCATGCATCTTGCCGAACTGAAGCAGAAAACGATTGCCGATCTGAACGAAGTCGCGCGCGACCTCAAGATCGAAGGCGCGACGAACTTGCGCAAACAGGAGCTGATTTTCGCCATCCTGCAGGCGCAAACCGAGAAGAACGGCTCAATCTACGGCGAGGGCGTGCTGGAGACGCTGCCCGACGGGTTCGGCTTTCTGCGGGCGCCGGATTCCAACTATCTCCCGGGCCCCGACGACATTTACATTTCTCCCTCGCAGATCCGCCGCTTCAACTTGAGAACCGGCGACACCGTCTCCGGCCAGATTCGCCCGCCAAAAGAAAGCGAACGGTACTTCGCCCTGCTGAAGGTCGAGAAGGTCAATTTCGAGGAACCGGAGATCGCGCGGGATAAGATTCTGTTCGACAACCTGACCCCGCTCTATCCCGAGGAACGGATCAAGCTGGAATTCGAGCAGGACGAATACTGCACGCGGATCATGGAGCTCACCACCCCGATCGGGAAGGGCCAGCGCGGGCTGATCGTGGCGGCCCCCCGGACCGGCAAGACCATGCTCCTCCAGGCCATCGCGCGCGCCATCCTGAAAAATCATCCTGAAGTCACACTGATCGTGCTGCTGATCGACGAGCGGCCGGAAGAAGTCACCGACTGGCAGCGGCAGGTCAAGGCCGCGGAAGTCATCAGCTCCACGTTCGACGAACCGGCCCAGCGTCACGCGCAGGTGGCCGAGATGGTCCTGGAAAAGGCCAAGCGTCTCGTCGAGCACAAGCGGGACGTCGTCATTTTGTTGGACAGCGTTACCCGGCTGGCGCGGGCGTATAATACGATTGCGCCCCCGAGTGGCAAGGTTCTCTCCGGCGGTCTGGACTCCAACGCCCTGCAGCGCCCGAAGCGGTTCTTTGGCGCCGCCCGCAATATCGAAAACGGCGGGAGCCTGACGATCATGGCCACGGCCCTGGTGGATACGGGCAGCCGCATGGACGACGTCATCTTCGAAGAATTCAAGGGCACCGGCAACATGGAGGTCCACCTGGACCGCCGGCTGGCCGACAAGCGGATCTTCCCGGCGATCGACATCAGCCAGTCCGGCACCCGCAAGGAAGAGTTGCTGGTGGACAAGGATCGGCTCAACAAGATGTGGGTGTTGCGCAAGGTGCTCAGCCCGCTCGGGACGATGGAAGCGATGGAGTTTCTCATCGACAAGATCGCAGGCACCAAGACCAACCAGGACTTCCTGCAGTCCATGAACAGGTAGAAAGGCTGGGAGAGGACGATCATGAAAAAGGGTATTCACCCGGTATACCGGGAAGCCATGAAGTTCAACCTGACTTGGGGCCGGTAGTTGTAATTCATTTCCCGTCAGGGCCTTTGCTGCATCCTTAAACTTTTGTAAGTCCGCTAACCATTGTTTGTGAACGCTCATATTATTCCTTTATACATTTTAAATAAGATTTTAGATTTTTTTCTACCATGCTGCCGTCATCATTTATTCTTGCGAGCTGAATACTTCCCTGAATCAGACCCAT
>JANOEZ010000348.1:0-3446 GCA_031413335.1 Nitrospirota bacterium | reverse complement strand
CCTGTTTTTTGAAAGAGGAGACTTGACCATGATGCGTGGATTGATGATGACGATGGCCCTGATGGTGGGCGTCACATTCAGCACGATAACCTTTGCGGATGAGCCCCCGGCTGCTCCGGCTCCAGCCGCGCCTGCTGTCCCTGCTGCCGCTCCTGAGATGAAGGACGGCGAGAAGAAAGAGGAAAAGAAGGAAGGCAAGGGCGAGAAGGGCAAGGGAAAGAAGAAGGGCCACGAGAAGAAGGCCGACAAGAAGTAACTCGCAAACTTCGCGAGACACAGGACGCCCGCGGGTGATTCAGTCATCTGCGGGCGTTTTTCTGTCGTTGACCGTCGTTTCTACGCAGTGTTAGCCTGCGCTCATGTCTGACCACGCAGGCAAACGCTCCCCGAACCGTCTGATTCACGAAACCAGTCCTTATCTGCTCCAGCATGCCCACAACCCGGTGGACTGGCATCCCTGGGGCCAGGAAGCCCTCGCCAAATCCCGCGAATCGAACAGGCCCATTCTCCTGTCCATCGGCTATTCCGCCTGTCACTGGTGTCACGTGATGGAGCGCGAATCGTTCGAGAGCGAGCCGATCGCCGCGCTCATGAACGAGCATTTCGTCTGTATCAAGGTGGACCGCGAGGAACGCCCCGATCTCGACGAAATCTACATGCAGGCAACCCTGGCGATGAATAACGGTCAGGGCGGCTGGCCGATGACGGTCTTTCTGACGCCCGAACAGGAGCCGATCTTCGCCGGAACGTATTTTCCTCCAGCGGATCGTTGGGGCCGGCCGGGATTTTCATCGGTCCTGACCAAGGTCGCCGAGTTTTGGAGGAAAGACCCGGACGGTCTGCGCCGCCAGGCCGGCGATCTCACGAAGCATCTCAAGCAGTCCATGCAGGCCGCCTCCCCTGTTTCAGTCGGCGAGGCGGAACTCGATGCGGCCGTCGGCCAATACGCGGACGAATTCGATTCGCAGTTCGGAGGGTTCGGGCGCGCGCCAAAGTTTCCGCCTGCCACCGGCCTGTCGTTCCTGCTGCGCCATCATCACCGCACCGGCGACGCGCAGACGCTGACGATGGTCACCAAAACGCTCGATGCCATGGCCGCCGGCGGCATGTACGACCATGTCGGCGGCGGGTTTGCGCGCTATTCGACCGACGAACGCTGGCTCGTGCCGCATTTCGAAAAAATGCTCTACGACAATGCTCTGCTTGCACAGATCTACATCGAAGCCTGGCAGGCCACGGCCAATCAGGACTACCGACGCGTGGCGACGGAGACGCTCAACTACATTCTGCTCGAGATGACCTCGCCGGACGGCGGGTTTTATTCAGCCACCGATGCGGATTCGGAAGGCGTCGAGGGAAAATTCTTTGTCTGGACGCCGGAAGAGATTCGAGCCGTTGTCACGAACGAGGACGATGCCACGCGCTTCTGCGCCTATTACGACATCATGCCCGGCGGCAATTGGGAGCACAAGAACATTCCCAACCGGCCGGAATCGCTCGAGACCGTCGCGGCCCACCTGAAGATTGCACCCAAAGACTTACAGGCGACTGTTGATCGGATAAAGCCGCTCGTCTATGCCGCACGCGCCAAGCGAGTGCCACCTGGATTGGACGACAAGATCCTGACCGCCTGGAACGGCATGATGATCAGTGCCATGGCGGAAGGCGCGCGCGCGCTGGGCGACAGCCGGTATCTGGAAGCGGCGGAAGAAGCGGCGGATTTTCTTCTGCGCACGATGAAACGCCCCGATGGCGGGCTGTACCGGACCTATCGGGCCGGTAAGGCGCATCTGGATGCCTGCCTTGAAGACTATGCCTATCTGACTGAGGGCCTGATTGACCTCTATGAAGCCGGCGCGCATGAAGGCTATTTGGATGAGGCCGTCCGGTTGGCCGAGCGGATCCTGGCGGATTTTGCCGACGTGCAGGGCGGAGGATTTTTCACCACGAGCAAGGATCACGAGGCGCTCATCCTGCGCAGCCGCGAAGGGCCGGACGGCGCCACGCCCAGCGGCAATGCCGTGGCGGCATCGGTCCTGGCCCGTCTGTCGTTTCATTTTGCGAGAGAGGACTTTCGCGAGGCCGCGTCCAACGCCATCCGGGTCTATGGGCGGCAGATGACGCGCTATGGCCGTGCCTTTGCCAAGAGTCTGTGTGTCGTGGATTTGCTTCTACGCGGGCCGGTCGAACTGGCCTTCATCGGCAGCCCGGCTGAGCCGGGCTATAAAGCGCTCCGCGTGGAGGTCAATCGCCGGTATCTGCCGAACCGCATCATCGCCCATCACGATCCTCAGGGACCGGACCCGGACCATCCCCTGACCAAGGGGAAATCGCTTGTGCAGGGCAAGGCGGCCCTCTATGTCTGTCGGAATTTTTCCTGCCAGGCACCGATCACCGAGCCTGCAAGGATCGAACTGCGTTAACCGAACAGGCGTCACCTGCGCCACACATGGAATGTGCGCCCCGCCCGCTGATTACCCGCCTTCGTTCAGGCTACGGCGGATGAAGTGAAACTTCATCGCGGAGTCAGCTTGTAGCCGATGCCCCGGACCGTGACGATGAATTTGGGGTGCGCCGGGTCCGGCTCGATTTTATGTCGCAACGAATGGATGTGCACGTCCAGCGTGTGCTGTTCCAGGGCATAACCCTCGCCCCAGATGCGATCCAGCAGCTCCTCCCGTGAAAACACGCGCGAGGGATGCTGGACAAAATGCTGGAGAATCCGAAACTCCTTCGGCGTCAGTTCCACGGGCTTGCCGCTGACCGTGACCTCATGGCGGACCGTATCGAGGCACAGTGACCCGGCCACATATTGGTCGGCCGGCGCCGCTAGGAGTTGCTCCCGCCTCAAAAAGGCGCGGATGCGGGCCAGCAGTTCCTTGTAACCGAGCCGGCAGAGCGAGGCATCGGCGCCACGATCGAGATCGCTCAGGCACTCGTCTTCCTCGCATTGCGCTTCCGGCTGTTGCACCGCAATGATGGCCAGCCGGCGAAACCTGGGGTCACGGCGCAGCCTCTGGATGTCGACCGCGCGCTCGACCAGGACCAATGCCGGCAGGACTTTTCCGACCGCGTCCGCTGCGGCAAGTGCATTGCTCACGACGTGCGTCGAATACCCGTTGTCCCCCAGCAGCTTCTGCAGCGTCGCTGCGAGCGGCGGTTGCGAGATGACGATCAGGATGTGCTCTTTTGCGCTTGCCATGGAACGGTCCTTGTCGGTCATGGTGCTGCCGGCCCGTGTCATCGACGTGCGTCCATCCCTGCTACGCTACGGCGTTTTCGGCGTTTTCTTGCGGTTGATCGTTTTCTGAACCGGCGAGGTATTCGAACCTCCAGGGTCCGTGGGAGCCACCGCGACTGACCGAGTCGACGAGGGCGTAGCATCGGACGCCTGTGAGATTTCCTCGACACGGCTTGCAACCGGGCTCTGCGGTAGGGCTGGTTTG
>JANOEZ010000347.1:0-3421 GCA_031413335.1 Nitrospirota bacterium | reverse complement strand
CGCAGGCGCAGCAGCAGGCCTGGCTGCACCAGCAGCGCATGGCGCGGCTGACGCGGCTGCTGCTCCAGCACTATGCGCAAGTCAAGCGCGCCAACGCCTGGGCACCGTCGTCACGGATCCCCTGGTCGGTGGCATGGAAGGGCGGTTGCCGGGGTTCGAGCACCTGCTGGCCGCGGCCGTTCTGGACGCAACGCGCTAATTCCTTCGCTTCAGGGACAGGGATCGCGCGTGACCCGTGTCCCTCTTCTTGTGGCCTCTCACGCGCACTCCTTCTATGAGTTGGGGAAATGACAGTCACAGTCCTCGTGCGACGGTGGAACCGCATTCTCGAATGGGTCAAGCGGGATGCCGTGCTCCGGGTTCTGTTGGGCGTCGGATTGACCGTCCTCTACGTTGCGCTGTTTCCGCTTGGCGCGTTCGAATGGGTGGAACTCCGCCTGCATGACCTGCGCTACTCGCTCATTGAATCCGTTCATCGCGTTCTGTCCCACCCTCCTCTCAAAACACCGGTGTTGCTCGTTCGCATCGACGAGGAATCCGAAGATCGCCTGAATGTCCGCGCCAACGATGTCACCCGGTTGCAGTATGCCCAGGCAGTCGCCAATTTGGCCAAAGCGGGCGCTTCACTGATCGCCTTTGACGTTATTTTTTCACGCCCGGGCAAGGTTCCGGCACACGACAAGGCATTTGCATCCGCGATTAAGCAGGCCGGCAACGTGGTGCTGGCACGTTATATTGGTGAAAAGTTCCATCGGAAGCCGATCCCGTTGTTTCGCGATGTGGAGCTAGGCGAGGCGCTGATCAACGTCGAGCTGGAGCAGGACCGATGTTTGCGCAGCATGCCGCTCGTGGCGGTGGATTTTTCCGGCGAGGAGCCGGAGCCGGTCCTGTCCATGAGTTTCGAGTTGGCCAGGCTGTTTTCTGCCTCGGAGGGGGAGCAGGAGCTGGATCTTTCGCAAACCGGTTCCGTGGGGTTGGGGTCGCTCCGGATTCCGAACCCGGACGGACGGATGCGCATCCGGTACTTCGGTCCACCCGCGACGTTCCCGCGCCTGTCTTTCTGGCGGGCGGTGACAGGCGAGTTGGATCCCGAGGCTGTGCGCGGCAAGATCGTCATCATCGGTCCCTCGACGCCGGTACTGCACGATTACTACTGCACGCCCTACCTGCACAAACAGGCTGAATCGCTGAAGTTGGGGGAGGACGAGGGGGAGCGGAAGGTCTTCGGTGCACTGATGGACGGATTCGAAATCCATGCCAACGCCGTGCAAACGATCCTGGAAAAGCGCTTTGTCGTGCGCAGTAAGGACCAGAAGGGGCTGGTGCCGGCCATCCTGATCGTCCAGGGCATTCTCGGGACGTGGTTGCTGATTCAAAGCAAGCGGAGTTCGTTCGTGACGACGCTGTTCAAGTGGGTGGCGTATGTGGGGATCGGGACGACCGGCTTTGTCCTGCTCTGGAAGTTCGACTACTGGCTGGATATCGCCCCGATGTACCTGTTGCTGAGTTCGCAGCACATCACGGCAGTGTCCTATCAGCGGCTGGTCGAGCAGAAAAAACGCCGTCAGGTGGAGGGCATGTTTGGCCGGTACGTGTCGCATCGAGTGCGCGACTTTCTGGTCCAGCACCCAGACGCGGCCAGTCCCAGCGGGCGTAAGGAACGGTTGACGATGTTCTTTTCGGACGTGCGCGGGTTTACCAGCATGTCTGAAAAGATGGAGCCGCAGGAGGTGCAGCAGCTTCTGAGCGAATACTTCAGCGAGATGACCGGTATCCTGTTCAAGTACGAGGGCACGCTGGACAAGTTCATGGGTGATGCGATCATGGCGTTTTTCGGCAATCCCGTGCCGCAGCCGGATCAGGCGAAGCGGGCCGTGCTGATGGCGCTGGACATGCAGGAAGCCATTGTCAGGCTGAATCAAAAATTGACAGCGGAAGGACGCCGGACGATCGGCGTCGGGATGGGGGTCAATACCGGCGATGTGACGGTCGGCAATCTGGGCTCGAAGGACTTTCTGGATTACACGGTGATCGGCGATGCGGTGAATCTGGCCTGCCGGCTGGAGCAAAACGCCAAGGCGGGTGAGATCATTGTCACGCAGGCGACCTACGACGAAGTCAAAGACGTTGTCGAAGTGGAGCCGATGGAGCCGATTCGGGTCAAGGGCAAGAGCGAGCCGATTCCGATCTATCGCGTGCTTCGGCGGCGGCCCGCAAGTGCGTAGGTTTGGCTGGACAAAGGGCTTGCATGGCTGTGTGGGGTATGGCATAACCATCGCGCATCCGTCGCGATCCAGCAGGGAGGAATCCATGAATGGCATGGGGATTTCATTGAGACGAACGATCTTCTGCGCGGGGGTTGTTGCGTTCGTGTGCCTGTCCGGCGTGGCCTGGTCGGATCACGCGCTCGCGCAAACACAGACCGTCGTGGCCGAGGGCATGGCCGGGGTGCAGGGCGATCCGGCGATTGCCCGGGACAATGCGATCCAGGATGCCCTGCGGAAGGCCGTGGAACAGGCAGTCGGCACCATGGTGTCGTCCGAAACGCTGGTCGAGAATTTTCAAGTCGTAAAAGACAATATCTACAACAAGAGCACCGGCTACATTAAAGAATACAAGATCGTCAAGGAATCTCCAGGAAAAGATCTCCATACCGTGACGATTTCAGCGGTGGTGGGGACCGGCGATTTAAAGAACGATCTCGGAGCCCTCGGACTGATGCATGCCCGCGTAGGCAAGCCGCGGACCCTGTTCATGATTGCCGAACAGAACATCGGTCAGGAAATTCTGCTCTATTGGTGGGGCTCGTGGGGTAGCAGGGGCGGAGCGGCCTTCGCCGGCCAATCGGTTGAAATGGCCGTCTCCGAAACCGTGTTGAAAGAGGAATTCCTGAACCGCGGCTTTAACGTCATCGATATCTCCGCCGTCACCGGAAAATTCGAGATTTCCAACGCCTATCGCATTGCGGACTTGACCAATACAGGCGCGCAAGAAATCGGCCGCAAGATGGGGGCTGAGATTATTATCAAGGGGAAGGCCCTGGCCAAGGAAGGCCCGCGCACGGCCGGGAGCAGCGTCGGGTCCTATCTGGCGGATATTACGCTCAGCGTCGTCCGGGTGGACAATGGCCAGGTGCTGGCGTCGGCGCGAAACAGCGCTCCGGCGCGCCATATATCCCAGCATGTGGGCGGAAATCAGGCCATCGAAAATGCGGCCCGGGGTATCGCCGATAAGCTGGTCGAGCAGATTACCGCGAAGTGGACGGCGGAAGCATCGGGCGGTCAGCTCATCCAGCTGACGATCCGTGGACTGGGCGGCATGAAGGACCTGATCAAGATCAAGGAGTTCCTGCGCGGGAAGGTCCGCGGCGTGCAGAATGTCATTCAGCGCAGCTTCGAAAAGGGCGAGGCGGTCCTGGAAG